>JAYVBO010000583.1:0-5790 GCA_043750435.1 Betaproteobacteria bacterium
CGGCCGGCACAGGCCGTGGGCCATGGTCTGGTCGAACAGCAGCAGGTCGCCCGGGGTCACGCCCAGGCGCAGGCCGGCGTGCGGCATCACGAATTCCACGTCGGTGGCGTCCAGCGCCAGCACCCAGAACAGGCAACGCGACCAATGCCGGCTGACGTCGTTGTGGAAGCCCGCGCCGCAAGACGCCAGGTAGTCGATGCGGCTGGCCACGCTGCGGCGGTAGGCGTCGGGGTCGTCGCCCAGCACGCCTGTCAGCTGCAGGGCGCCCGCGATGCCGCCCACCAGGTCGTCCACCTGCGGCACGGTGGCGGCCAGGTCGGCCAGCGTCGTGGTGGCGTAGTCGACGTCGAAGCAGGCCGCGATGTCGACCCGCGCATAGCCGGCGGCCGCCAGCCGTGCCAGCGCATCGGCATCCAGAAACGCCGTGCGCACCCGGTGCACGCGGCCATAGGGCGTGCGCGCGGCCCAGGCGTGCTCGGGCTCGTCGCTGCGCACTGCAAAAGCGCCGAAGGGTGGCGGCAAGCGGTAGGTATCGACGGCGAAGATGCAGTGGTCCAGGGTGGCAGGAACGGCGGGCATCGCAGCATTGTCGTGACTGCCGCGCGGCGCACGTCCGCAGTGCGCGCGGGCCGCTCGCCAGCACAGGACAATGCCGCACCGCCCACCCGCCCCACCCCGGCCGCCAGACCCACCATGACCGCCTACGACCAGTTCCTGCAACGCCACCCGGCCTACGCGTCCACCCACGCCGTTGACGCGCTGCGCACTTCCGAATACGGCCGCATCGACGCCAGCGGCCAGACCTACCTGGACTACACCGGCGGCTCATTGCACGCCGCCAGCCAGCTGCGTGAACACCTGGGCTTGCTCAGCGAGCAGGTGCTGGGCAACCCGCATTCGGTGAACCCGACGTCGATGGCCATGACCGCCCAGGTCGAACAAGCCCGCGCCGCCGTGCTGGCCCACTTCAACGCCACGGGCCGTTACACCGCCATCTTCACGGCGAATGCTTCAGGCGCGCTGAAGCTGGTGGGCGAGTCCTACCCTTTCGCGGCGGGCGGGCAGTTGCTGCTGACGACGGACAACCACAATTCAGTCAACGGCCTGCGTGAATTTGCGCAGGCCAAGGGCGCGGCCGTGGACTACGCGCCGCTGACCCGCCCCGACCTGCGCATCGATCGATCCACGCTGGACGCCAAGCTGGCCGCCGCGCCGGCCGGCCCCGCGCGGCTGTTGGCCTTCCCGGCGCAGTCGAATTTCTCAGGCGTCAAACACCCGCTGGAATTGATAGACGCCGCGCGCGCCCAGGGTTGGCAGGTGCTGCTGGACGCCGCCGCCTTCGTGCCCACCAACGGGCTGGACCTGCAGCTGCACCAGCCCGACTTCGTGGTGCTGTCCTTCTACAAGATGTTCGGCTACCCCACCGGCGTGGGCTGCCTGCTGGTGCGCAACGACGCGCTGCCCGCGCTGCGCCGGCCGTGGTTCGGCGGCGGCACGGTCAACTTCGCCACCGTGCAGGGACGCATGCATGTGCTGTCGGCCGGCGAAGCGGGCTTTGAGGACGGCACGCTGAACTACCTGAGCATCCCGGCTGTGGCCATCGGCCTGCGCCACTTGCAGCAGGTGGGCATGGCCACCATCCAGACCCGCGTGCACAGCCTGACCGACTGGCTGCTGACACAGCTGCTTGCGCTGCGCCACGCCAACGGTCGGCCGCTGGTGCGGCTGTACGGGCCGGCCAATATGGCGCAGCGTGGTGGCACCGTGACCCTGAATTTCTACGACCCCGAAGGCCATCTGGTGGACTACCGGCGGGTCGAGGAACTGGCCGCGCTGGACGGCATTTCGCTGCGCACCGGTTGCTTCTGCAACCCCGGCGCCGGCGAAACCGCCGAAGGCATCGACGACGACGACCTGCGCGCCGGCGTGGCCAATGCCGGCACACAGATCAACCTGTCGCGCTTTTTGCACTTCCTGCAGCAGCGCGGCGGCAAGAGCGCCGGCGCCATCCGCGTGTCGCTGGGCCTGGCCAGCAACTTTGCCGACGTCGAACGCTTTCTGGCCTTTGCTGCAGGGTTTTGCGATCAAACCGCGCTGACCATCGGCACCGTGTCTTTCGACATCGAATCGTGTCGCGTCGTGCGCGACGGCGGCTGAAGCCAGCGCGCAGGCGGGCCGTCGAAGCAGGCGCCTCTAGTTGAGGCAATCCCCGGTAACGCGGTGCCGCAGACCTGAGGCCAAGCCGATGGACACGCCGCCATCGTCGTCGATCTCCAGGGCGCCCGTGGCCGTTTCGGGCAACGCGCAGCGGCCCTGGTCGGCCAGCTTGCCGCCGTCCAGTGCGACGGCGTGCAGCCAGCGGCGGAGGCTGTCGGGAACCAGCAGCACGGCGCGGCCGGCGCGCACGGCGGGCGCCGACCAGCCCAGTTCAGCCGAGCCGTAGACATGGTTGGAAAAACCGGCCAGCGCGGCGATCTCGCGCAAGGCGTCGCCCTCTTGTCGATAGACCTTGAGCGTGCCGCCGATGTGGCGCTGGCTGACGATGGCGAGGATCTGGTCGGGCTCCCCGGCCGCCAGCCTGACGATGCGCGGTACCAGGTCTTCAAAGACCTCGTCCTCGGGCAATTGCAGCGTGAGCTCGCGGCCGCAGTTCGTGGTGACGGTCAGGCGCGCGTATTCGTGCGGCCGGCCGAGGGCGAAGTGGCCGTAGCGTGAAACAGGCTCGGCGAAGCGGGCACTCTGGATGGATTCAGCGCGCAAGGGGGTCCCCGTCAAGCTCAGGCAGACCCAGGCCAGGGCTGGCCAGACAGGTCCAACGTGCAGTGCTAGAAGTGGCATGAGCGGCGGCGGCGAGGTGCAAGGGTACCCACGCCATGCCACAGCATCAAAGTCAGTTTGAACTTCTTGGACCTGCCGACGGCGTGCCGGTCACCTTCAGCCACGCGCTGGGTTCCGATCGGCAGGCCTGGCGGGCCCAGGTAGCGGCGCTTTCGGGGTGCTACCGGGTCTTGAGCTACGACATCCGCGGCCATGGCGCCGACACCTTCGACGGCGCCGCTAAGGCGCCCCTCGACCTCGACCGCCTGGCGCAAGATGTTCTCGATATGTGGGATGCATTGGGCATACAACGCAGCCACTTCGTCGGGCTGTCGCTGGGCGGCTGCATCGGCACCGCGCTGGCGCTGCGCGCGCCACAGCGGCTGCGTTCGCTGGTGGTCGCCAATGCCAGGCTGGAAATGGACGAGGCCACCAGCGCCCTGTGGCAGCAGCGCAGCAGCGCCGCGCTGGCAGCAGGCAACCTGGCAGCCATCGCCGAACCCACCGTCGCACGCTGGCTGACCCCGGGCTATGCGCTGGCTCATCCGCAAACGGTCGAACAGCTGCGCAGCACCTTCCTGGCCACACGGGCCGCCGGCTATGCCGCTTGCGCGCAGGCACTGAGCGCGGCGCACCTGGAGCAAGGCCTGGCCCAGCTGGAAGTCCCCACGCTCTTCATCAGCGGGCAAGCAGACCTGGCCGTGCCCACCGCCCTGACGCTAGGCTATTCGCAGCAAAACCCGGCCTTCAAGTACCAGGCCCTTGAAGGCTCACACCTGCTGGCGGTCGAGAACCCCAGCGCGTTCAACGCCGCCGTGCGGAACTTCATTGCGGGGCATAACGCCGATTGAGCCAACGCCTGGCCTAATGCACAGGTTCGTGCCGGTTCGTGCCGGTGCGCACCATTGCGCAGCGGACCTGGCCGCGGCTCAGCTGCCGACGGCGAAGCGCGTGACCAGCCCCGGAAACGCGACCAGCAGCAGCAGCACCGCGAACATCGCGGCGACAAAGGGCATGCAGCCCTCGAACACCGTGCCCAGGCGGATGCGCGGGTCGTTCAAGCTGGCCTTGACCGCGAACGCGAACAGCCCCAGCGGCGGCGTCAGCAGCCCGATCTCCACCGCAATCTCGGTGATGATCCCGAAGTGGACCAGGTCGAATTGCAGCGCGCGCGCAATGGCCGGCGCGATGGGCACCACGATCAGCAAGATCGAGCTGGAGTCCAGGATCGTGCCCAGCGCAACGATCAGCAGGATGTAGGCCAGCCAGTGCGATGACAAAGGCGCCGAAAGCCCGTCGACGCTGCCGACGGCTGGGCGAACGTGAAGCCCGGGAAAAACCGCGCCGTGAAGTGCTGACGTCGCCGATGTCCGAGATGCCGCCCCGCACGGCTTCTATCGTGTCGTTCAATCTATAGAGCGTGCCACCAACAAGGCGGTCTGCCGGGCTTTCAGGCCTTGAGGGCCGCGTTCAATTTCGGCATGACCTGTTCGGCCATCAGTTGCATGGAGCGTTTGCCCAGCACCGGGTCCAGCCAGTCATGGCAGGCATACAGCAAGGTGCCGAAGTCACCCACCTGCTCACGAAAGGCCAGCAACTGCTGCACCACCGAGTCGACGGTGCCCGCGATCACCAGCTTGTCCAGCACGTACTCGGGGGTGATGGCGGCGTCGGGTATCGATTGATCGGCCTTGAACAAGTTGCCGCGCCCGCCTGCGCCCACCAGCTTGCGTATCAGCTGCTTGAAGTAGAAGTGGTAGGGCCCATCAGGGCCTTGGGCGTAACGCTGCGCCGTGGCCTCGTCGTCGGCCACGAAGATGCTCTTGGCCACACGCCATTCATCAGCGCTGGCGACAGCACCGACGGCCTCGCGCCCTTCGACGTATTTGGGCCAGTGGCTCTTGACCCATTGCGGCAGCAGGAAGTTCGCCGAAATCGGTTGCCAACCGCGCTTGGCCATTTCGGTCACGCCTTGCGAAAACGGCGCCACCGCCGTTCCCACGATCAGCGGGTGGGGTTTCTGGAAGGGTTTCATGATGAAGCCCTGGCCGATTTCCAGAATCATCGTGCGCCCGACCGAGACGTTCCAGTACTTGCCCTGGATGTCGTAAGGCGGGTCCGAGGCCCAGATCTTCAAGACCGTGTCGATGCATTCGACAAACATCTCATTGCGGTTCTTCTCGAAGTTGCCGAAGACCTCGGCGTCTGACATCAGACCGCCCGGGCTGATGCCCATGATGAAGCGGCCCTCAAGCATGTGGTCGAGCATGGCGGCTTGCGCCGCCACATTGGCCGGGTGGGCGTTGGGCAGGTTGATGGTGCCGGTGCCCAGCTTGATGTTCTTGGTCAGCGCCACCAGGCTGGCCAGGAAGATCATGGACGAGGTCACGGTCTCGGCCGCATCGGTGACGTGCTCACCGACGAAGGCTTCGCAGTACCCAAGCTCGTCGGCCAGCACAACGGCTTCGCGGTCTTCGCGCAGCGTTTCGGTGGGGCTGCGTCCTGGCGGGTGCAGCGGCATCATGAACATTCCGAATTTCATTGAGGGGCCTTTCAATGCCGTGCCAGAGCCTCGGGCGGGTAGCCGCCGGGCGAGGCTGGCCATGCGAGCCGGCAGGGCTGCATGTTGCTGATAATCAATTGATCAATAGTAACGATCAAGCGATCACCCGGCCTGCGGGGTTTTCCCCTTGTCATGGTCGCTTCAGCTGTGCCCAGTACGCCAGGACGATGGCCAAGGCGATGAGGCCCGAGCCCAGGGCCATCGCCACTGGTGCGAACGGCTTGGATTTTCATGGCCAGGTTCCGGCAGTGGCGTATGAATGTGTGGGCAGCGGGGTCAGACCGCGACGGTGGGCAGGTAGGCTGCCAGCAGGGCCGCAGGCACTTGCTGGCGCAGCCCGGCGCTGAAGCGCGCCGTGGCCGCACGCATGGCGGTCAGGTCGATCATTTCGGGTCCCAGCACCTGCACGC
>JAYVBO010000584.1:0-13083 GCA_043750435.1 Betaproteobacteria bacterium
GGTGCTGAACCTGCCGGTGTGCACGCTGGTGCTGGTGAGCTTCTTCCAGAGCATCCCGAAAGACCTGGAGAACGCCGCCATGATTGACGGCTGCACCCGACTGGGCGCGCTGTGGCGCGTGGTGCTGCCGCTGGCCGCGCCGGGCGTGTTCACCGCCGGCATCCTGGCCTTCGTCAACGCCTGGGATGAATTTCTGCTGGCGCTATCGCTGAACAGCAGTGCCAGCATGCGCACCCTGCCGGTGGGCATCACGCTCTACCAGGGCGAATTTACATTTCCATGGCCCATCATTTCGGCCGCATTGATCGTTGCCATCGTGCCGGTGGCCGTGCTGATCGCGTTGTTCCAGGAACGCGTGGTGGGCGGGCTGACGCAGGGTGGTTTGAAAGGATAGAACCCACATGAATCCAGTCATTCGTTACGGCCTGATCGGCTGCGGCAGCATGGGCCGCGAACACATCGAGAACCTCTACGCGATGGGCGGCGCCGCCATCACCGCCATCGCTGACACCGATGCCGGCAGCCGCGCTGCCGCGCTGGCGGCCTGCCGCGGCGCGCCAGCGCAAATCTTCGAACACCACGGCGAATTGCTGGCCAGCGGCCTGTGCGACGCGGTGATCATTGCCACGCCCAACCACACCCATGTGGACATGCTGCGTGACGCGCTGGTCTACCCGGCGCTGCACATCCTGGTCGAAAAACCGCTGGTCACGCGCATCGAAGACGGCGTGGAAATGATCGAATGCGGCAAGGGCCGCAGCGGCATCGTCTGGGTGGCCCAGGAATACCGCTACATGCCGCCGGTGGCCGAGATGATCCGCATCGCCCACGAAGGCGGGGTGGGGCGCATCCACCAGGTGGCCATACGCGAACACCACGAACCCTTCTATCCGAAAGTCGGCGACTGGAACCGCTTCAGCGCCAACACCGGCGGCACCCTGGTTGAAAAGTGCTGCCACTACTTCAACCTGATGGACCTGATCCTGGGCGAAAAACCGGCCCGGGTGTTCGCCAGTGGCGGCCAGCGGGTGAACCATCTCGATGAAGACTATGGCGGTCGCAAGCCCGACATCCTGGACAGCGCCTACGTGGTCGTTGAATACCCCAGCGGCGCCCGCGCCAGTCTGGATTTGTGCATGTTCGCCGAGGGCAGCACCGACAACGAACACCTGGTCATCGTCGGCGACGAAGGCAAGCTGGAGAGCCTGCTGCCGGCGCTGACGCTGCGCCACAGCCGGCGTGAAGACTGGGGCCGGCGCAACGCCTGGGGCCAGCCTTCGGGCACCGGCAAGGGCGTCAACGTGCGGCGGGTGTGGGACACGCGCATCAAGTACGCCGGCGCGCATTTCGGCGCCAGCTACATCGAACACCAGCACTTCGCGGCGGCCATCCGCGAAGGCCGGCCGGCCGAGATTCCGCTGGAAGAAGGCCTGCGCGCCGTGGCCACCGGGCTGGCCGCGCACAAGAGCATCGACGAAGGCCGCGTGGTCGCCATGAGCGAAGTGCTGCCGGCGGGTTGGTGAGCGCGATGCACTACGCCACCTACCCCTCGCTGCGCGACCGCCTGGTCTTCATCTCGGGCGGCAGCTCAGGCATAGGCGCTGAACTGGTCCGCGCCTTCGCGGCGCAGGGCGCGCGGGTGGCCTTCTGCGGCACGCGTGCAGGCGGCGGGCAGGGCGTCATCGACGACGTGCTGGCGCTGGGCCTGCCCGCGCCGCGCTACGCCGTTTGCGACGTGCGCGACGTCGTCGCCTACCAGGCCCTGCTGCGCGAACTGATCGCAGAACTGGGCCCCATTCGCGTGCTGGTCAACAACGCCGGCCGCGACGACCGCCACGCGATGGAAGACGTCACGCCCGAATTCTGGGACGACCGCCTGGCGCTGAACCTGAAGCACTACTTCTTTGCCATCCAGGCCGTGGCGCCGGGCATGGCGCAGGCCGGCGGCGGCAGCGTCATCAACATGGGCAGCGTCAGCTGGATGCGCGGCCGGCCCAACCTGGCCGGCTACACCACGGCCAAGGCCGGCATCCTGGGCCTGACGCGCACGCTGGCCCGTGAACTGGGCGGCCGCCACATCCGCGTCAACGCGCTGGTGCCCGGCGCCATCGTCACCGACCGGCAAAGCGCGCTGCACCGCGACCCGGCGGCCGATCAGGCCTTCCTGGACGCGCAGTGCCTGAAGATCCGCCTCGACCCCAGCCACGTCGCCCGGCCCACGCTGTTCCTGGCGGCTGACGATTCCAACGGCATGACGGGGCAGCATGTGCTGGTGGACGCGGGTATCGCCCAGCAGTCGGTCATCAGCTGACGCATACCCCCGCGCCTTCAGTCGCGACCCAGCTCCATCAGCAGCCGCGTGCTCAAGTACAGCCGCGGCACGATCGAGTCGATCTCGATGTACTCGTCGCGGGCGTGGTAGCCCCAGCCGGCTAGGCCCAGGCTTTCCAGCACCACGGGCTTGCCCGATCGACTGGCATAGCCTGCGTCTGTGCCAGCGCCCGTGCCGGGCACCAGCATCAGCGGGCGGCCGTCCAGTTCGGCGTAGATGGCCTGGGCGCGCCGGGCCAGCGCCAGCGTGCGGGCGTCGCCTGCAAACGGGGGGCGGCCGATGTTGACGGCGATGGCGGTTTCCGTTTCGGGCACCTGGTGCCTCGCGACCTGGGCCTTCAGTGCGGCTTCCAGCCGCTGGGCGGCGTCAGCGGCGGTGAGGCGCAGGTCGGCGGAAGCCGTTGCCAGTTCCGGGATCTGGTTGCGCACCTTGCCGGAACTGGCTTCCGTCCAGTTGAGCTGCGCTCCCGGTATGCCTTTGGCGATGTCGGCGGTCTGGCCCAGCTGGTAGGCCATTTCCATCAGCGCGTTGCGCCCCTGCTCGGGCGCCGCACCGGCATGCGAAGCGCGGCCTTTGACCGTCATCGTGACGGTGGCCGTACCGGCGGCGGCCAGCAACACGCCTTCCGTCTTGGCCATGGCCTTGGCGGCGGTGGGCTCGTAGGACAGCACCACGTCCTGCGGTTCAGCCAGGGCCGCGATGGTCTCGCCCGAACCCGCCGACTGCGACTCTTCGTCGGCGTTGAACAGCACCGTCAGTTGGGCGTAATCCTGCCAACCGGCTGTTTTCAGAATAGCCAGCGCGTGCAGGATCACCGCCACGCCGCCCTTGTCGTCGGCGATGCCGGGGCCATACAGCCGGTTGCCGTCGCGCCTGATCGGCTGTGTGGCCAGCGTGCCTGGGGCGTACACCGTGTCCAGGTGGGCAATCAACATCAGCTTGCGCCGTCCGCTGCCTTGCAACTGGCCGATCAGCATGTCGCCCTTGGCGGTGCTGGGCGGCCGACGCTCCACCTGCAGGCCCAATGCTTTGAGCCGTCGCTCGGCGTAGTCGGTCATGCGGCGCAGTCCCGGCAGGTCCATGGTGCCGGATTCGATGGCCACCATCTCCTGCAGCGACGTGATGAACGCGGGCTCGGCCGCTCGCGCGGCTGCCAGCAGTTTTTCATCGGCGGCCCAGGCGCCGCTGGCGGTGAGGGCAAGGATGGCGGTTGCAGTCCTGACCAGGGTTGCTGCATCCGTGTGGCGCTGGGTGGGCTTCATGGGTGTGTTGGGTGTCGGCAGCGGTTGCCGCCGAGTTTGCGCCTGCATGGGGCCCTGGCTGCCCCGAGGAATCCCATGAGTCCCACCAGTTTCGTCGCCCGCCCGGCAAAGTCCCGAATTGCCAGTCCGAGCCCGGCAGGATGACACTGCAGGCCGGTGCAGCGCCATGTGCTGTCAACCGCGCGTCCCAGGAGCATCAGCCCATGTCCGTCACCTACACCGCAAGCGCAGCAGACGGCCACGAGGTCCGCTACCGCGACCGCAAGCGCTGGGCCTGGATGCTGTCGGTGTTTTGGCCGCTGATCCCCTTCATCGGCTTGGCGGCGCATCACTTCAGCGGCCAGGAGATCGCCCTGGCAATACCGCTGCTCGTCAGCTATGGCCTCATGCCGCTGCTCGACGCGATCTTCGGCGAAGACCCGAACAACCCGCCCGATGCGGTGGTGCGGCAGCTTGACGCCGACCGCTATTACCGCTGGCTGACCTGGGCGACGGTACCGCTGCACTTTGTGGCCCTGATCGGCTGCGCCTGGTGGGCCGCAACGCACGACTTGTCGTGGTGGGCCTTTTTGATCCTGGCCTATGTCGCCGGCACTGACGCCGGCCTGGGCCTGAACACCGCGCACGAGCTCGGTCACAAACACAACCCGATCGAACAGGGGCTGGCGCGCCTGGTGCTGGCGGTGCCGGCCTACGGCCACTTCACGGTCGAGCACGGCCGCGGCCACCACCGCTGGGTGGCCACGCCCGAAGACCACGCCAGTTCGCGCATGGGCGAGTCGATTTACCGCTTCGCCTTGCGCGAATTGCCCGGTGGCATTCGCCGCGCCTGGGTCCTGGAGTCTCAGCGTCTGGCCGAGCTGGGCCGATCGCCCTGGAGCCCGCACAACACCCTGCTGCAGTCTTACGCCATCACGGCGCTGCTGCAGGGGTCTTTGATCGCGGCTTTCGGCTGGCTGATGCTGCCCTTCTTGGCCATCCACAACGTCGTCGCCTGGTGGCAACTGACGTCGGCCAACTACGTCGAACACTACGGCCTGCTGCGTGAACGCGACCCGTCGACGGCCACGGGTTACGAATCGCCCAAGCCCCACCATTCGTGGAACACCAACCACCTGGTGACCAACCTGGCCACCTTCCACCTGCAGCGCCACAGCGACCACCACGCCCACCCGTCGCGGCGCTACCAGTGCCTGCGCCATTTCCCCGACTTGCCCCAGTTACCCAGCGGCTACTTTGGCATGTTCCCGCTGGCCTATATGCCCTGGGCCTGGTTCCGCGTGATGGACCGGCGGCTGCTGGCACTGCCGCAGGTGCACGGCGACCTGGGTCGGGTCAACATCGATCCGAAGCGCCGTGAACGCTTGTGGGCGCGATACGGCGCGGTTGTGCGGGCCTGAGGCCTCAGCTGCCCATCCACCCCATCGTGCGCATCCAGTCGCTCACGCGCAGCAACCAATCGGCGGCGGGCAAATCCAGCGGCTTCAGGCCGAAACCGTGGCCGCCCTTGGCGTAGATGTGCAGCTCAACCGGCCGGTTGCGCTTCTTGTATTCGAGGTACAGCAGCGCGCTGCCCACCGAGGTTGACGGGCCGTAGTCGTCGTCGGCGTGGATCAGGCACAAGGGTGGTGCCGTCGCCGTGACCTTGAAGCCGGGCTGAAGCCGAAACGAGTCGGGCTGGTCAACCAGGTAAGCCGGATAGACCGCCACGACGAAGTTCGGGGTGACGTCATCGACATCCAGGCTTCGGTCGATGACGTAGGTGCGGGGGTTGGACTGCAAAGCCATGCTGACCGCCAGGTGTCCGCCAGCGGAGAAACCGAGCAAACCCACCCGGTCGGGCTTGAAGTTCCAGTCGGCGGCGCCGCGCCGGAGCAAAGCCATCGCGCGCTGTGCGTCTTGCAGCGCCTCGCGCCCCGGGTCGTCAGGGCTGCGCATCGGCACGCGGTAGCGCAACAGCGCGCAGGTGACGCCCAAGGCAGCCAGCCTTTCACAGACCTGGGTGCCTTCGTGCTCGATGGCCAGGAAGCTGTAGGCCCCACCGGGGGCAACCAGCAAGGCCGTGCCATTGGGCCGTTGCGGCCGGTAGATGCTGATCGTGGGCTCGGAGACGTTGATCAGCCGCACCTGCTTGCCATCTATCTTCGGCACGATGGCCTCCGGAGCCGGCACGTAACCAGCCGGCTCGGGCGCGCCCCGCGGCCACAGCTTCACCGTGATCGGTTCTGCTGCCTGCACACAGGCTGACGCCAGGGTTGCTGCCAGGGTTGCTGCCAGGGCCGCAATCAGAGGCCGCAGCGCACGGCTTGCAGCGCTGCGCGGCGGACCCTGGGCGCTGGGGGCCGCCACCTTCAGAAGTCGTAGCGCGCGTTCACACCAAAGTAGCGCTGGTCATCACGCGGCACATAGCGGTTGATGCTGTTGCCGGCGTTGAAGATCAGCGTGGAATAGCTCTTGTCGGTCAGATTGCGCCCGACGAAGGCCACCGTCCAGCCGGCCGTGCTTTGCAGTGCGATGCGCGCGTTCCAGATCGTGTACGCACCCTGGAATGAGTCGGGCTGCTGCTGCAGATCGAAATTGGTCTTGCTCTGCCAGGTGGCGTCCACGCCATAGTCGAGGCTCAGGCTGCCCGTCAGCGGTTGGCTGTACTTCACACGCAGGCTGCCCTTCCAGTCTGGTGAGTAGGGCAACGGCTTGCCGTTGATGTCGCAACTGGCGGCGGCACCCACCGGGCAGTTGAAATTCTTCACCCGGGCCGACGTGTTGGCCACCGCTGTCGACACCGTCAGCTGCGGCGTGACGCGGGCCGTCATGTCCACCTCAAAGCCTGAGGTCTTCACGCTGCCGGCGTTGATCAGGCGGGTGACGATGACGCCGTTGACCAGATCGGGCACGTTGGCCTGGTAGCCGTCGTAGTCGGTGTGGAACAGCGCCAGGTTCAAGCGCATGCGCCCGTCCAGCAGGGTGGTCTTCAGCCCGGCCTCCAGCGACTTGGACTTCTCGGGCGAGAGCACGTTGTCCTGCGTGGGCGTCATGTTGAAGAACACGTTGTACGCCGGGCCCTTGTAGCCACGGGCCAGCGTGACGTAACCCATGATGTCCTTGCTGAAGTCGTACTGCGGCCCCACGCGGCCCGAGATGGCATTTTCGGTGGTGGAACCTTCGACGCGGGTCCGTGTGGCATTGATGCCAGGCGCCGAGACCGCTGTGGGTGTGGTCGGGTCGGGCGTGAAGACACGGCTGTGGTCGTAGGACAGATCGTCCTTGGTGTAGCGCAGGCCGGCGAGGGCGCGGAAGTTGGACATCAAGTTGACGGTGCCTTCGCCGAACGCCGACAGGCTCTTGCTGCGCACGCCGTAGTTGGCCACGCCGTTGTCGGCGGTGGTCGAACCCGCCGAGCAGGGCTGCAACCCCGAGGGCAGCACAGCCGCCGTGGTGCCCAGGCAGCGCAGCACATCGCGCTGGTAACGCTCTTCGGTTTTCCCGTCGAAGTAGAAGACGCCTGCGACGTAATCGATGAACTGTTTTTGCGTGTTGGCGACACGCAGTTCCTGCGTGAACTGGGTGAAGTTCAGGTCACCCCGATCGTGGCTCTGTGCGAATTGGCGGTAGACCGTGGACAGGCGGTCGCCGTCGGGCATCTGCACGTTGTTCCAACTGCGGTGCGCCGTGATCGAGGTCAACTGAAGGCTGCCCATGCTGTAGTCGACTTGCGCCGATACGCCCTTGTGCTTATCACGCGCCGAGGACTCGACGTTGTTGTTGATCTGGCGGTTCTCGGCCGATGGCACGACGGGCGCAACCGCAGCGCCGAACAGCGGGTTCTGGGTGACCGCCAGTGTCGGGTAGGCGCGCACGTCGGTGCTCACCGCGACACCGGCCGGTGTGCGGTCCAGCCCGTTCGAGTAGTCGGCGATCAAGGCCACCTTCAGGTCACTGCTGGGCGTCAGGTCCACACGCAGCCGTGCACCGTCGCGGTCGTAGCCGCCCGTCTTGGTGCCGGTATAGACGTTGGTGATGTTGCCGTCCCATTTGGCGCCGGCAAACGCCAGGCTGGCCTTGACCATGTCGTTGCCGCCATTGACCCCCAGGCGCACACGCCGTTCGTTGCCCTGGTACAGCGCAAGATCCACGTAGCCGCCCAGCGCCTTGCCGGGGGCGCGGGTCACGATGTTGATCACGCCGGCCGAGGCGTTGCGGCCGAAAAGCGTGCCCTGCGGGCCGCGCAGCACCTCGATGCGCTCCACGTCAACCAGGTCCAGCATCGATTGGCCGGGGCGGCCAGTGACGACACCGTCAATGACCGTGGAAACGGTCGGCTCGACGCCCGGCGACGTGCTGATGGTGCCGACGCCGCGGATGAACAGCGACGTGTCTTTGCTGCTGGCATTGCTGCGGAAAGTCACGGCTGGAATCTGCGCCTGGATCGCGCCCAGGTTGTTCAGGTTCGACTCTTCGAGGGCGCCGCCGCTGATCACCGACACCGCAATCGGCGTGGCCTGCATCGGCTGCAAGCGCTTGGTGGCGGTGATGGTGATGGTTTCCAGCTTGCCGGTGTCAGCAGGCGCTTGCTGGGCCAGCGCGGGCAGGGCGGCCAGCAGGGCGGCGACCAGGGGCAGCAGGGGGCTGCGCAGGGGGAACGAAGGGCTGCGGGTCATGTCGTCTCCTAGGCGTTTTGGGGGTCGTCGTTTGCGGCTTGAGCTTGGTGTCTGTTAGCGCTAACAGAACCATTCGCTGACGTTAGCACCGGGCCTGCGCGGTGCGCACTGCTGCAAACCCGAGTTGGTGCAAAGGGGCCACGTTGCCGCCCCACCCCCTTGCGCCCGGCGCCCTTCGCCCGCGGCTGCGGGCGCGCGACTTCAGCGCAGGATGTCGCCCAGGCAGAGGTACTTCAGCTCGACGTAGTCGTCCATGCCCTGGTGCGCTCCTTCGCGGCCCAGGCCACTTTGCTTGACGCCGCCGAAGGGCACTTCAGCGGTGCTGATCAAGCCGGTGTTGACGCCCACCATGCCGTATTCCAGTGCTTCGCCGACGCGGAAAACGCGGCCGATGTCGCGGCTGTAGAAGTAGCTGGCCAGGCCGAATTCAGTGTCGTTGGCCAGGGCGATGACCTCGGCCTCGGTCTCGAAGCGGAACACCGGCGCCACCGGGCCGAAGGTTTCCTGTTTGGCGCACAGCATGTCGCTGGTCACGCCCGACAGCACGGTGGGCGTGTAGTAGCGGTCGCCTGCTGCGCTGCGCATGCCGCCGGCCACCACCTTCGCGCCCTTGGCCAGCGCGTCCGCCACATGCGCCTCCACCTTGGCCACGGCTGCGTCGTCGATCATCGGCCCCTGGGTCACGCCCGTGTCGAAGCCGTTGCCGACCTTGATGGTGCCGGCCTTGGCCGCCAGCTTTTCCACGAAAGCGGCGTAGACGCCGGCTTGCACATAGAAGCGGTTGGCGCAGACGCAGGTCTGGCCGGCGTTGCGGTATTTGCTGACCATGGCGCCTTCGACGGCGCTGTCGAGATCGGCGTCGTCGAAGACGATGAAGGGCGCATTGCCACCCAATTCCAGGGCCAGTTTCTTGATGGTGGGCGCGCACTGGCGGGCCAGGATGCGGCCGACTTCGGTCGAACCCGTGAACGACAGGTGGCGCACCACGTCACTGCTGCACAGCACGTTGCCGATCTCGATGGAGTTGGCGCTGTCGGCGCACAGCACGTTCAGCACGCCAGCCGGCATGCCGGCGCGTTGCGCCAGCTCGGCCAGCGCCAAGGCGCTCAGTGGCGTCTGCTCGGCCGGCTTGATGACCACCGGGCAGCCGGCAGCCAACGCCGGCGCGACCTTGCGCGTGATCATGGCGATGGGGAAATTCCACGGCGTGATGGCCGCGCACACGCCCACCGGCTGCTTGATGACGAGGTAGCGCTTGTTGTTGTCGGTGGTGGGGATGGTTTCGCCGTAAACACGCTTGGCTTCTTCGGCGAACCATTCGATGAAGCTGGCGCCGTAGGCCACTTCACCGCGCGCTTCGGCCAGCGGCTTGCCCTGTTCGGCGGTCATGATGCGAGCCAGGTCGTCGGCGTGCTGGTGGATCAGGGCGTACCACTTCATCATCACCGCGCCACGTTCCTTGGCGGTCTTGCTGCGCCACGGGCCCCAGGCCTTCTCGGCTGCCGACAGCGCGGCCGCCGCGTCGATGGCGCCCAGGTTGGCCACCTGCGCCAGTTCCAGGCCGGTGGCCGGGTCGTTGACCGCGAAGCGCGCCTGGCCGTTCTGCGCATTGACCCAGGCGCCGTTGATCAGGCCTTCCGTCTTCAGCAGGCTGGGGTCGGCGAGGTGGGCGAGCGGCGAAGTGCGGGTGTCCATGTCTGTCTCCTTGCAGGGAGGGCGACGATAGCAAGCCCGCAGCCACACGGCCGGCGCGGCGCCAGGCGGGGCCGGCCGGGGCAGGGGGCAGACCCTAGAATCCCGGGTCTTTGCGCCGTCGCGCAGGCCCTACCGGAAGACCATGAAAGCAGCCGAAATCCGCAGCACCTTCTTGAAGTATTTCGAGAGCAAAGGCCACACCATCTTGGCCAGTTCGCCGGTGGTGCCGGGCGACGACCCCACGCTGCTGTTCACCAACGCTGGCATGAACCAGTTCAAGGACGTGTTCCTGGGCCTGGCGAAGCGGCCCTACACGCGGGCCACCACCAGCCAGAAATGCATACGCGCTGGCGGCAAGCACAACGACCTGGAGAACGTCGGCTACACCGCGCGCCACCACACCTTCTTCGAAATGCTGGGCAACTTCAGCTTCGGCGACTACTTCAAGCGCGACGCCCTGCACTTCGCCTGGGAACTGTTGACGGTGCACTTCAAGCTGCCCGCCGACAAGCTGTGGGCCACGGTCTACGCCGAAGACGACGAGGCCTACGACATCTGGCTGAACGAGATCAAGCTGCCGGCCGAACGCATCATCCGCATCGGTGACAACAAGGGCGCGCGCTACGCGTCCGACAACTTCTGGATGATGGGCGACACCGGCCCTTGCGGCCCGTGCAGCGAAATCTTCTTCGACCACGGCCCCGAGATCGAAGGCGGCCCGCCGGGCAGCCCGAACGAGGACGGCGACCGCTATATCGAGATCTGGAACAACGTCTTCATGCAGTTCAACCGCACCGAAGACGGTGTGATGCACCAGCTGCCCAAGCCCAGTGTCGACACCGGCATGGGCCTGGAACGGCTGACGGCGGTGCTGCAGCATGTGCACAGCAATTACGAGATCGACCTCTTCGTGACGTTGCTGGCGGCGGCCAAGCAGGCCGTTGACGCAGCCGGTGGTGGCGACTGCGACGCCAGCAGCCCGAGCCTGAAGGTCATCGCCGACCACATCCGCGCCTGCAGCTTCACCATTGTCGACGGCGTGATTCCGGGCAACGAAGGCCGCGGCTATGTGCTGCGCCGCATCGCCCGCCGCGCCATCCGCCACGGCTACAAGCTGGGCGCTCGCAAGCCTTTCTTCCACACGCTGGTGACGGCGCTGGACGCTGAAATGGGCGAGGCTTATCCCGAACTGCGCCGCGCCGCCAGCCGCGTGACCGAGGTGCTGAAGGTCGAAGAAGAACGCTTCTTCCAGACCATCGCCAACGGCATGGAGATGCTGGAAGCGGCACTCGCGGCCATGGACAAAGCGGGCTCGCAGGTCATCGATGGCGACCTGGCCTTCAAGCTGCACGACACCTTCGGCTTCCCGCTGGACCTGACCGCCGACGTCTGCCGCGAACGCGGTGTGCGGGTGGACGAAGCCGGCTTCAACGTGGCCATGACGCGGCAGCGCGAACAGGCCCGCTCGTCGGCCAAGTTCAAGATGGCCGCCGGCCTGGAATACGAAGGCGCGGCGACGAACTTCCACGGCTACGAACACCTGGTCTGCGAAACCAGCCGGGTCACCGCGATCTACATCGACGGCACCTCGGTGCCAACGGCCAAGGCTGGCGACGACGTGCTCATCGTTCTGGACCACACGCCGTTCTACGCCGAGAGCGGCGGCCAGGCCGGCGACGCCGGTGAACTGCGCAACCCGACGACGCGCGTCGTCGTCGAAGACACCATCAAGGTGCAGGCCAGCGTGCACGGCCACCACGGCCGCGTCGTCGAAGGCACAGTCAGCGTGGGCGATGTGTTCACCGCCCGCGTCGACGGCGAACGCCGCCTGCGTACCGTGCGCAACCACAGCGCCACTCACCTGATGCACAAGGCGCTGCGCGAGGTGCTGGGTGAACACGTGCAGCAAAAGGGCTCGCTGGTGACGGCCGAGCGCACGCGTTTCGACTTCGTGCAGAACACGGCCATGACCGATGCGCAGATCGCGCAGGTTGAAGCACTGGTGAACGCCGAAATCCTGGCCAACGCGGCCACCCAGTCGCGCGTGTTGCCCATCGAAGTAGCGCAAAAGTCGGGCGCGATGATGCTGTTCGGCGAGAAGTACGGCGACGAAGTCCGCGTGCTCGACATCGGCAGCAGCCGCGAGTTGTGCGGCGGCACGCACGTTCAGCGCACCGGCGACATCGGCCTGTTCAAGATCGTGGCTGAAGGCGGCATCGCAGCCGGCATCCGCCGCGTCGAGGCCGTCACCGGCGGCAACGCGCTGGCCTATCTGCAGCAGTTGGAAGGCACGGTCAACGGCCTGGCCGGCACCTTGAAATCCGCGCCGGCCGAAGTGCCGGCTCGGGTGGCAGCGGTGCTGGAGCATGTGCGTGCGCTGGAAAAGGAAATCACCGCGCTGAAGAGCAAGCTGGCTTCTTCGCAAGGCGACGAACTGGTGGCGCAAGCGGAAGCCGTGAACGGCGTCAAGGTGCTGGCCGCGGTGCTGCAGGGCGGCGACGCCAAGTCGCTGCGCGAGACCATGGACAAGCTCAAGGACAAGCTGAAGAGCGCGGTCATCGTGCTGGCGGCGGTGGATGGCGGCAAGGTGCAACTGGCGGCCGGCGTCACGGCCGATCTGCTGGCCCGGCCGGCGGCCAAGCTCAAGGCCGGCGAATTGGTCAATTTCGTGGCGCTGCAGGTGGGCGGCAAGGGCGGCGGCAAGGCCGACCTGGCCATGGCCGGCGGCAGCGACGCGGCCGCCTTGCCGGCGGCGCTGGCATCGGTGGCCGTGTGGGTGGCCGAGCGCAGCTGAACGGCAGCGCTGGCGCCAAAGAAAAATGGCCCGCGAGGGCCCTTTTTCATGGCGGGCCTGTTCGGCCCGCCGGTCGGTCTGTCAGTCCTTTGGTCGATCAGAACTCGTAGCGCAGCGTCATCTGCACCGCCCACTGCGACTCGCCTGAGGCCTGGCGCGTGATCAGGTCTTTGGTGCTGCCCACGGCGTAGATGTACTTGCCGTTGGCGTCCTGGCCGGCGTAGTTCACGAAGCTGCGGTTCGACGGGAAAGCGATTTCGTCGATGCGGCCCCAGTTCTTGTTCAGCATATTGCCGAGGTTCAGGAAGTCCAGCGTCAAAGAAGCCTTGTGGTTCTTGGTGA
>JAYVBO010000585.1:0-2473 GCA_043750435.1 Betaproteobacteria bacterium
GTGAAGTACTCGCGCGACCAGTCCACGCTGTCGCCCATGCGGCGCATCTGGTTGGTGATGGTGGCGCCGCTGCTGGCCTTCCAGTCCCATACCCGCGCAACGAAATTCTTGCGGCCCAGCTCAGCGCGGCTGAGTCCCTTTTCTTGCAGCTGGCGCTCGACGACGATCTGCGTGGCGATGCCCGCGTGGTCGGTGCCCGGCACCCACAGCGTGTTGTCGCCGCGCATGCGGTGGTAGCGGGTCAACGCGTCCATGATGGTCTGGTTGAACGCATGCCCCATGTGCAGCGTGCCCGTCACATTGGGCGGCGGCAACTGGATGCAGAACGACGGTTTCGCCGGGTCCAGCGTGGCCGTGTAGGCATCGCCCTGCGCCCATTGAAGACCCCAGCGGGCTTCGATGGCGGCGGGCTCAAAGGACTTGGCAAGTTCGGTCATGATGGGTGGTGCAGCGAGCCCACGCGACGCCGGGAAACCGGGGCCGCGCAAGCAGGTCAGGGAGGCCTGAATTGTAAGTGGGGCCTAGCGCTGCGCTGCGTCGCTGTACTTCAACCGCCCAGACGGAAAGGCGCCCATGCTCCAAGACTTGCACATGCCCCGCAAACTGCCGAGCCTGCGCCTGACCGCGCGCCGCCGCTGGCTGGCGATCGCGCTGTTCAGCCTGCTGCTGACAGCCTGCGGCGGCGGGGGCAGCAGTGACAGCGCGAACCCGTCACTGACCTGCTCGGCCGCCGACCAGAAAAGCTGGCTGGCCAGCTACATGGACGACTGGTACTTCTGGACCGCCTTTTCACCCAAGCCCGCGCCCGGCCCCTATGCCGACGCGCTGGCCTATCTGGCCGCGCTGCGCTACACCGGCACCGACAGCCGTTACCCGGCCGACCGCTGGTCTTACACGCAAGGCAGCGACGCTTTCAACAGCTTCTTCACCGACGGCACCACGTTGGGCTATGGCCTGGCCGTGGCCGGCCTCGAACTGGCGAAAGACGGCAGCAAGCCACTGTATGTGCGCTACGTTGAAGCCGGCTCGCCGGCCGCCTTGCGAGGGGTTCAGCGAGGGGACCAGATCCTCTCGGCCAACGGCCGCACGGCGGCCAGCATGGTGGCCGCCGACGACTACGCGGCCCTCAGCGCCGCCACCGCCGGTGAGACGCTGACCGTCGTGGTGCGCGGCAGCGACGGCGTGGACCGTGCGCGCGTGTTGACCTCGGCGGTCTTCAATCTGGTCCCCGTGCAAGGCGCCGCGATACAGACCACAGCCGGCGGGCGCAAGCTGGGCTACCTGGCGGTGAAGGACATGATCAGCCAGGCGCTGTCGCCGGCCGATGCCGCCTTCGCCCAGTTCAAGGCCGCCGGCGTGGCCGATGTGGTGCTGGACCTGCGCTACAACGGGGGCGGCCTGGTCTCGACCGGGGCCACGCTGGCCGGCTACATCTCGGGCAGCCGCGGCGCCGGGCTGAATTACGCCCGGCTCATCTACAACGGCAAGCACAGCGCCAGCAACGCCAGCTACCCGTTCGCCGTGCCCGGCGCGGCGCTCAGCCTGCCGCGCGTCTTCGTGCTGATGGGCCGCCGCACCTGCTCGGCCAGCGAACAGCTCATCAATGGCCTGCGCGGCGCCGGCCTGAATGTGGTGACCATCGGCGAAACCAGCTGCGGCAAACCAGTGGGTTTCCAGCCCACGACCAACTGCGGCACGGTCTACAGCGTGGTCAATTTCGAAAGCGTCAACCAGGTCGGCACCGGGCGCTACTTCGACGGCCTCGCACCCACCTGCGCGGTGGCCGAAGACTTCACGGCGGCCCAGGCGGCCAACGGCGACCCGCTGATGGCGGCGGCGGCGCGCTATGCCGACAGTGGCAGCTGCCCGGTGGCGTCGTCGACTCCGGTCTTGCCAGCCGCGCAGCGCAACCCGGAACCCGGCGAGCGCCAGGGCCTGCTGGCGCGTTGAGGCGTTGAGGCGTTGACCGCTGAAAGGGGATGCCCGCTGCGCACTGGCCGCGCAGCGGGCTGGCGGCCGCTCACCAGGTCGGCATCGAAAAGCGGTAGTCCAGGCCCAGGCCCAGGGTGTTGGCCACGAAACGGTTGCCGGCCGCACTGCGGGCCACGATCCGCCCTGCGGCCATCTGCAGGCCCACCCGGTCGCTCAGGCCGTAACGCAGGCCGCCGCTGCCCTTCAGGCCCAGGCCATGCACGTTGGTGCCGGCCATCAACTCGCCGAAGACCTGCAGGCGGTCGCCGCGGTCGGCGCGGCTCTGCAAGCCTATGCCGGCCAGTAGTTCGCCGTAGCCGGGGTAGCCCAGGTAGGTGCTGTAGGCCACCGAAGCCTGCACCGGGATGTACCAGCGCTCGTTGATCATCGCGTCGGCCTGGATGCCGATCATCTGCAACTGGCCGCGGTCGAGATCGCGGTAGCGCACGCCCAGATCGGTCAGCTGGAACAGGCTGACCCTGAAGGCCTGGTAGCTCGCTGC
>JAYVBO010000586.1:0-2470 GCA_043750435.1 Betaproteobacteria bacterium
CGCCTTCTTCCTCACTCAGCCCGGCCAGCGGCTGGCCCGCCGCCAGCGCTGCGGCCCAGTGCTGGATGCGTGCGTTGACCTCGGTGTAGACGGCGCGGAACACGGCCGTCTGCAGGCTGGGGCCGCAGGCCACGCTGCCGTGGGCGCGCATCAGCACCACGTCCTTGGTGCCCAGGGTTTCGGCCAGCGCTTCGCCTTTGGCAGGGTTGCCGACCAGCATGTCGGTGGCGCCGAACCGGTCGTGGATGTTGAACACCGGCACGCCCGCCGCCAGGAAGGCGGCGTTGTGGAACATGGCCTGCATCTTGGCGCGCACCAGTCCGAAAGGCACCACGCTGGGCGAGTGGCTGTGCACCACCGCGTTGACGTCGTGCCGGGCCTTGTAGACCTCGCCGTGGATGTAGCGTTCCAGAAAACTGTTACGGCCGTTGGCGTTGCAGGGCTGGCTGTCCAGGTCGTACTCGACCAGGTCGTCGGCAGTGACCAAGGCCGGGGCCAGCGAGCGCGACATCAGGTAGCGGTTCGGCGCGTGCGGGTGGCGCATCGACACATGGCCGAAGCCGTCGACGACGCCTTGCGCGGCCAGGATGCGGCTGGCGGCGGCCAGGTCGGCAAGCAGTTCAGGGGGCAGGGTGCCACCGGATACGGGAACAGGGTTCAAGGCAGACCTCAAGCGGTGAGAGCGAAGTGTGAATCGGGCGCAAGGATGCCCGACAACCGGCGGCCCAAGCGGGCCCGCGCCTATACTTTTTTCACCTCATTGGAGCCTGCCCCTTGAAAACCCGAAAGCTCGGCCCTTTTTCCGTCTCGGCCATCGGCCTGGGCTGCATGAACCTCAGCCACGCCTACGGCACGCCGCCCACCGTTGAAGCGGGCGAAGCGCTGTTGCTGTCGGCGCTGGACCAGGGCGTGACGCTGTTCGACACCGCCGCGCTTTACGGCTTCGGCGCGAATGAAACCTTGGTCGGCCGGGTGCTGAAGCCGCACCGCCAGCACATCACCCTGTGCAGCAAGGGTGGCATGGCCGGCGTGATGTTCCCCGACGGCATGAAGCGCGTCATCGACGGCCGGCCCGAGGCCGTGCGGCGCAATTGCGAAGACAGCCTGAAGCGGCTGCAGACCGATGTCATTGACCTGTACTACCTGCACCGCTGGGACAAGAAGGTGCCCATCGAAGACAGTGTGGGCGCAGTGTCGCGGCTGGTTGAAGAAGGCAAGGTGCGCCTGCTGGGCCTGAGCGAGGTTTCAGCCGCAACGCTGCGCCGTGCCCACGCCGTGCACCCGGTGGCGGCGGTGCAGAGCGAATACTCGCTGTGGACGCGCGAGCCCGAAATTGCCGTGCTCGCCGCCTGCCGCGAACTGGGCGCCGCCTTCGTGGCCTTCAGCCCGGTGGCGCGGGCCTTTTTGACGGGCACGCTGCCGGACGTGAGCGCTCTGGACGCTAAGGACATCCGCCGCAGCATGCCGCGTTTTGAGCCGGCCAACTACGCCGCCAACCTGGCGCTGCTGCCGGCCTACGAAGCACTGGCGCGCGAGGCCGGCTGCACGCCGGCGCAACTGGCGCTGGCCTGGCTGCTGACGCGCGGCGAACATGTCATTCCCATCCCGGGCACGGGCAAGCGCAGCCACCTGCGTGAAGACCTGGCGGCGGTGGATGTGACGCTGGATGCTTCACTGCTGGCCCGCGTGGATGCGTTGATCAACCAGCGCACCGTCGAGGGCGAGCGCTACAGCGTGCAAAGCCAGTCCGAGGTCGATACCGAGCGCTTCGCAGCGCCATGAAAAAGGGGCCCGCAGCGGGCCCCTTTTTTCGCTAGACGGTTGGTCAGGCGCGGCGGCGGCGCACCACCAGCACGGCCACGCCGGCAGCCAGCATCAGCCAGGTGGACGGTTCCGGCACGGCGGCCGCCACGGTGTTGATCATGGCGGTGGCCAGCAGTGCCTGGCCGGCGGCGCTGGGGTGGATGCCGTCGTAGAACAGCGCGGTGGACAGACTGGCGTTGCAGCTGTTGATGACCGCACCGCAGGCATCGATCACGTTGGTCAGGCCGTAGGAACCGGGGTTGGCGACGATCGCGTCCACGATGCCGAAGATGTCGAAGGGGATCACACCGGCCTCACCCGTGAGACGGCCAGTCAGTGCGGCGTTGAAAGCGCCTGCGACGGTGGTCGCCAGCCCCGCGAAGCCGCTGCCGAAGGACATGGCTGCCGGCGTCTTGCCCACATCGGGCGCGTCCCAGACCACGATGTGCTTGGCGCCCTTGGCCTGCAGCGCATCGACCATATTGCCGACAGCCAACGCGTAGGCTCCTGCCGCGGTGGCGATCGTCGAAAACGGCGCACCGGTACCGACGGCTTGCGCCACGTCGCGCACATCGTTGCCGCCGATGGCGATGACGTACAGGCCGGTAGACGGCAGCGCGATCACGCCACTGAGGAAGCCGGCGAGTTGCGCCGTTGCGCTGGGCGG
>JAYVBO010000587.1:0-2464 GCA_043750435.1 Betaproteobacteria bacterium
GCGGCGGGGGAACTGGGCACCGCGCAGCGCAGCGCCATGGTGATGGTGTTGATGATCGGCCTGCACAGCCTGTTGGAATACCCACTCTGGTACAGCTACTTCCTGCTGCCGGCAGCGTGGGCTTGGGGCTTTGCCTTGTGGCAACCGGCCGCCGGCGCCACCGCCCAGGCCGACGGCGGCGCGGCGCCCCCCGTTGCGCAGCGCCCTTCACTGGCGCTGGCGGTGGCCAATGTGCTGGTGGTGCTGGCCGCCGGCTTGGCCGTGCTGGACTACACCCGCGTGGTCGCCATCTTCTCGGCCGAAGAAGGCGCGGCGCCGCTGGACCAGCGCATCGCGGTGGGTCAGCGCAGCGTGCTTTTTGCGCACCATGCCGACTACGCGGCGGTCACCTCGGGCGTGCCCGTGGCCGACCCCGTGCACGCCTACGACCGGGCCACGCATTACCTGCTGGACACGCGTTTGATGATCGCCTGGTCGCGTTCGCTGGCCGAACGGGGACAGCTGGACGCGGCGCGTTTCGTCGCCGAACGCCTGCGTGAATTCCGCAAGGCCGACGCCGAGACCTTCTTCCAGGGCTGTCCGCGGACGGCGGCTTCGGCGGCCGAAACGTTCCCCTGCGAATTGCCGGTGCGCGCGCCGGGCTGGCGCGAACTGGCAGCGCACTGAGCCTCAGCCCATCGCCACCCACGTGCCCGACTTCCCGCCGCGCTTTTCCAGCACGCGGATGTCGGTCATGACCATGCCCCGGTCGGCCGCCTTGCACATGTCGTAAATGGTCAGCAGGCCGACCTGCACGGCGGTCAGCGCTTCCATTTCAACGCCGGTGCGGCCCACGGTTTCAACCTGCGCGCTGCAGTGCACGGCGCTGGCGGCTGCGTCCAGTTCGAAGTCGACCGCCACGCGCGTGATGGGCAGCGGGTGGCACAGCGGGATCAGCTCAGACGTGCGCTTGGCGCCCTGAATGGCCGCGATGCGCGCAATGCCGATGACGTCGCCCTTCTTCGCCTGGCCGCTGGCGATCAGCGCAAAGGTGGCGGCCTGCATGCGTATCGTGCCGCTGGCCCGCGCCACCCGGTGGGTCTCGGCCTTGGCCGCCACGTCCACCATGTGGGCCTGCCCCTGGCCGTCGAAATGGGTCAGCGGGGACGCGCTGGCGGCGCCGGCCGTCGGGTCTTGCGGGAAGCTTGTCATCAATGCCTACACGTTCAGCAACACGGTGGTGTCATCATAGGTTGATGTCTTTACCAGCCCCCCTTGCACAGCCTCTATCCGGCCCGGCGTCAGCCTGGCGGCGCGGCCTGGCCGCCGGCCTGGCCTTGCTGATGACGCTCGGCAGTTGGCAGCTGCCCGCGCAGGCCCAGGTGCGGCTGCCTTCGCTGGGCGAGCAGGCCTCTGAAGACCTCAGCATTGGTGCCGAGCGCCGCCTGGGTGAACAGATCATGCGCGAGGCACGGCGTGACCCTGAATTCCTCGACGACCCGGTCTTGCAGGAATACCTGCAGTCGCTGTTCAGCCCGCTGGTGGCCGCTGCACGCCAGATGGGCAATATCGACGCCGACACCGACCATGCTTTCGCCTGGGAGCCCTTCCTGGTGAAAGACCGCAGCGTGAATGCCTTTGCACTGCCCGGCGGTTTCGTCGGCGTGCACCTGGGCCTGATCGCCATCACCACCACGCGCGACCAGTTGGCGTCGGTGCTGGCGCACGAGTTGTCACACGTCACTCAGCGCCACATCGCGCGCAGCATCGCGCCCTCGTCGCGGGCCTCGATGATTGCGCTGGCCACGCTGCTGCTGGGCATCATTGCGGCCAGCAAGAGCAACAACGCCGACATCTTCAACGCGGCCGTGATGGGCGGGCAGGGCGCGGCCATCCAGAGCCAGCTGAACTTTTCCCGCGACATGGAACGCGAGGCCGACCGCATCGGCTACGGCCTGCTGGCCACGGCCGGCTACGCGCAGTCAGGCATGGCTTCGATGTTCGAGAAGCTGGACGTGGCCTCGCGCATCAATGACAGCGGCGGCTTCCCCTATCTGCGCAGCCACCCGCTGACCACCGACCGCATCAGCGAAGCGCGCAACCGCACGCTGCTGGCGCCCGGCACAGCGGCCAGCCCCACGCTGACGCACACGCTGATGCAGATGCGTTCACGCGTGCTGATGGCCGAAGGTGTGCAGCCCTTGCAGCGGCTGGCCGGCGGCGCCACCTCGCCCTTGCGCACCGAACGCGTGGCGGCCTTGTATGGTGGCGCACTGGCTTCGTCGCTGCTCAATGAACACGCCGCGGCCGAAGTACAGGCCACGCAGGCCTTGCAGTTGGAAGCCACCATCAGCCCGCGTGAACCGCAGGCCGAGCGCTTGTTGCGCCTGCTGCTGGCCGAAGTGCGCCTGGCCGCCGGCAAGCCCGCAGCGGCACAGCAGGCGCTGGACGACTTGCCCCACGGGGGCGCTGGAGAACGCCCGCC
>JAYVBO010000588.1:0-2461 GCA_043750435.1 Betaproteobacteria bacterium
CAGTTCATCGGCGTGGGCACGCCGCCCGATGAAGACGGCTCGGCCGACTTGCAGTACGTGCTGGCTGCCGCCACCAACATCGGTCGCCACATGACCGACTACAAGGTCATCGTCGACAAGAGCACGGTGCCCGTGGGCACGGCCGACAAGGTCAAGGCTGCCGTGCGCGCCGCCCTGGTGGCGCGCGGCATGGGCGCGGCTGAATTCGCCGTCGTGTCCAACCCCGAATTCTTGAAGGAAGGCGCGGCGGTGGACGACTGCATGCGCCCCGACCGCATCGTGGTGGGTGCTGACGACGAACGCGCCATTTTGCTGATGCGCGCCCTGTACACGCCCTTCATGCGCAACCACGACCGCCTGCAGGTGATGGACGTGCGCAGCGCCGAATTCACCAAGTACGCCGCCAACGCCATGCTGGCCACGCGCATCAGCTTCATGAACGAGCTGGCCCTGCTGGCCGAGCGCGTGGGCGCCGACATCGAGATGGTGCGCAAGGGCATCGGCAGCGACCCGCGAATCGGCACGTCTTTCCTCTACCCCGGCACCGGCTACGGCGGCAGCTGCTTTCCGAAGGACGTGAAAGCACTGATCCACACCGGCAAGGAAGCCGGCATGCAGCTGGGTGTGCTGCAGGCCGTGGAAGACGCCAATGACCGCCAGAAGCATGTGCTGGTGAACAAGATCGTGCAGCGCTTCGGCGAAGACCTGCACGGCCGCACCTTCGCGCTGTGGGGCCTGGCCTTCAAGCCCAACACCGACGACATGCGCGAAGCGCCCAGCCGCGTCATCGTCGAAGAATTAACGCGGCGCGGTGCGGCGGTGCGGGCCTACGACCCGGTGGCCATGGAAGAAGCGGCGCGCGTGATGCAAGGCATTCCCGGCCTGCATTTCGCGGCCAGCCAGGCCGATGCGCTGACAGGGGCCGATGCGCTGGTGCTGGTGACCGAGTGGAAGGAATTCCGCAACCCCGACTTCGACGCCATCAAGTCGGCGCTGAAGCAACCGTTGATCTTCGACGGCCGCAACATCTTCGACCCGGTGCTGATGCGCCTGCATGGCATCGACTACAGCGGCATCGGCCGCAGCGCACCGCTGGTGGCCTGAGCACGGCTGCAGCGGTCAACCCTGCGCCTTAGTGCCGGTCTTTGCAGGGGCGAAACGCGCGGGGCCGCTTTTGCAGCTACATTAGCTGGGTAGATTTGAGCAAGACGGTTTTTTGAGACAGTGTTTGGCGTGTCCCACCACGGTGGTGATCGTTGGATTTCTTGATCGGTGATTCATCTTGGCCCGCATCTGCACTGCGACAGCATGTGCTGCGCAGCAACCGTGAAAGGAAATTCAATATGACTACGCAAACCGGTATCGTGAAGTGGTTCGACGACGGCAAGGGCTTTGGTTTCATCACGCCTGACGGCGGCGGCAAGGACCTCTTCGCTCACTTCAGCGAAATCCAATCGACCGGCGGCTTCCGCAGCTTGGCCGAAGGCCAAAAGGTTGAGTTCGAAGTCAAGCAAGGCCAAAAGGGCCCGCAAGCTTCGACCATCAAGGCGATCTAAGCGCCTCGGAGCCTTCGGGCTCCACATAGAAAAAACGCAGCCTTGGCTGCGTTTTTTTTCTTCTGCCAGGCCGTATAGCCGCAGCTTCAGGACGCCGGCAATTCGGCGTCAGCCAGCAAGGGCGCCGCGGCGTCCTTGGGCGCCACCAACGGAGCCGTAAGGCCTGCTGGCAAGGGCCAAGCGATGGCGATGGCCGGGTCGTCCCAGCGGATGGCGCGTTCGCAGGCCTTGGACCACACGTCGGTGGTCTTGTAGAGGAAGTGGGTGTCGTCCTGTAATGCGACGAAGCCGTGCGCGTAGCCCGCCGGTATCCACAGTTGGCGCTTGTTGTCAGCGTTCAGTTCCAGACCGAACCATTGCCCGAAAGTCGGCGAGCCGGGGCGTATGTCCACCGCCACGTCCCAGGCGGCGCCTTGCACCACGCGCACCAGCTTGCCCTGCGGCTGCGGCGGCAGTTGGTAGTGCAGGCCGCGCAACACACCGGCCTTGCTGGACGAGTGGTTGTCCTGCACGAAGCGCGGTGCTGGCGGCAGGCCGATGTCGTCCAGCGCCGCATTGAAGCGCGCTTCGTTGAAGCTCTCGTAGAACCAGCCGCGATCGTCGCCAAAAACGGCGGGCTCGATGATGACGACGCCTGGCAGCGCGGTCGGAATCAGCTTCATCAGAAGGCCTTTTCGCGCAGCACCTGCATCAGGTACTGGCCGTAGCTGTTCTTCAGCATCGGCGCGGCCAGTTGCTCCAGCTGCGCGGCGTCGATCCAGCCGGCGCGGAAGGCGATTTCCTCGGGGCAGGCCACCTTCAGGCCCTGGCGCTTTTCCAGCGTGGCAATGAACTGGCCGGCTTCCAGCAGGCTGTCGTGGGTGCCGGTGTCCAGCCAGGCGTAGCCGCGGCCCATGATCTCCACG
>JAYVBO010000589.1:0-5727 GCA_043750435.1 Betaproteobacteria bacterium
GTTCTTCATGGGCGCGCTGGGTGCCGTGCTGAGCCCGCTGTCGGGCGTCAGCGGGCGCTTCGAACCCGCGCTGCAAAAGGCCGCGCAAGACCAGCAGCGGCAAGACGAAGCACAGATGGAGTCGGACTACCTGGGCCTGAAATTCAGCGAACAGGCCGTGCTGTGGCGCATGCTGGACCAGGGCCCGCGATTCCGCCCCTATGACGCCGAGGCGCTGCGCTTCTACCGCGACAAGTTGAGCCGCCCCGCGAGCGTGCAGCAGGCTCAGCGGGCGCTGGAGACGCTGCGCGAACGCACGCCGGCGCTGGTGTGGAAGTCGGCCCGTGGCGAATATGCCGTGGAAGACGCCGCCATGCACCGCTGGTACCAGGGCCGAGTGACCGCAGGGACTTGGCCGCCGGTGCCGCCCCAGGGGACACTGGTGTTGGACGACGACTAGCGCGCCAACGCGCACATACAACCCGCGCCCACACCGCCCGCGCCCAGGGAGAGCCGCATGCACGACAGCGTCAACAAGCCCGAACGCGCCACGCAAGACCGCGTGCTGCAGCTCTTCACCGGCCCGCTGAACTACCGCCATTTGGGCGACTGGTCTGACCGGGCCGGCAACCACTGCATCGAAGAAGCGCTGCTCACGGCCCACCTGCAAAGCCGGGGCTACAGCACCGCACACATCAGCGCCGCGCTGCACCAGCTGCGCGCCGCCGCCCAGCAGCACGGGCAGACGCTGTACGCCGCCAATGAAGCCGTCTACGCGCTGCTGCGCTACGGCGTGACGGTGCGGCTGGCGCCCGGTGCGCCCAAGGAAACCGTGCACCTGGTGGACTGGGTGAACCCCGAGGCCAACGACTTCGCCGTCGCGCAAGAGGTGACCTTGAAAGGGGGCCTGGAGCGCCGGCCCGACCTGGTGCTGTACCTGAACGGCCTGGCCGTGGCGGTGCTGGAGCTGAAGAACAGCCGCGTCAGCGTGGGTGCAGGCATACGCCAGAACCTGTCGAATCAGCGGCCCGAATTCAACGCCTGGTTCTTCAGCACGGTGCAGCTGGTGCTGGCCGGCAATGACAGCGAAGGCTTGCGCTACGGCACCATCGGTACGCCGGAAAAGGTCTTCCTGAGCTGGAAGGAAGACGAGGCCGACGACAGCGGCTTCAAGCTCGACAAGTACCTGGTCAAGATCTGCAGCAAAGCGCGGCTGCTGGAACTGCTGCACGACTTCGTGCTGTTCGACGGCGGCGTGAAAAAGCTGCCGCGCGTGCACCAGTATTTCGGCATCAAGGCCGCGCAGGCGCATGTGCAGCAGCGGCGCGGAGGCATCATCTGGCACACCCAGGGCGCGGGCAAAAGCATCCTGATGGTGCTGCTGGCGCGCTGGATATTGGAAAACAACGCGCGGGCCCGTGTGGTCGTCATCACCGACCGCGACGAACTGGACGAGCAGATCGAACGGGTGTTCCTGGCCGCCGGTGAACACATCCACCGCAGCAGCAGTGGCCGCGACCTGATGGCGCAGCTGGCCCAGCCCAACCCGCGTTTGCTGTGCTCGCTGGTGCACAAGTTCGGCCGGCATGACATCGGCCCCGCAGAGAGCGACTTCGAGGCCTACATCCACGAACTGGCTGCCGCGCCCAGCGCCACGCAAGGCGAGGTGTTCGTGTTCGTCGACGAATGCCACCGCACCCAGGGCGGCAGGCTGCACCGCGTGATGAAGGCCCTGATGCCCAACGCGGTGTTCATCGGCTTCACCGGCACGCCCCTGCTGAAGAGCGACTGCGCCAGCAGCCTGGCGGTGTTCGGCGGCTACATCCACACCTACAAATTCGCCGAGGCGGTGGCTGACGGCGTGGTGCTGGATCTGGTCTACGAGGCGCGCGACATCGACCAGCAGCTGGGCAGCCCGGCGCACGTGGACCAGTGGTTCGACGCCAAGACCCGGGGCCTGAACGCCTGGCAGAAGGACGAGTTGAAGAAGCAGTGGGGCACGATGCAGCAGGTGCTGAGTTCGCGCTCGCGCATGAGCCGCGTGGTCGTTGACATCGTGCATGACTTCGCGACCAGGGCGCGCCTGTCCAGCGAACGCGGCAACGCCATCCTGGTGGCCAGCAGCATCTACGAAGCCTGCAAGTACTTCGTGCTCTTTGGGACGACCTCGTTCAAGGGCCGCTGCGCCATCGTCACCAGCTACAACCCGCAAGCCCGCGACGTGACCTTGGAAGAGACCGGCGCCAACACCGAAACCGACCGGCAGTTCATCTACAACACCTATAACGAACTGCTGCATGACATGCAGCCGCGCCCCGGCCTGAACAAGACCGAAACCTATGAGCAGGATGTGAAGAGCCGCTTCATCCACGCCCCGGCGCAGATGAAGCTGCTGGTGGTGGTGGACAAGCTGCTGACCGGCTTCGACGCGCCGCCCTGCACCTACCTGTACATCGACAAGAACATGCAGGACCACGGCCTGTTCCAGGCCATCTGCCGCACCAACCGGCTGGACGGCGAAGACAAGGACTTCGGCTACATCGTCGACTACAAAGACCTGTTCAAGAAGGTCGAGAAGGCCATCGCCGTCTACACCGCCGAGCTGGACCACAGCGCCGGCGGCGCCAGCCCTGACGTGATGGTGAAAGACCGCCTGCAAGCCTGCCGCGACAAGCTGGACGCCGCCGTCGAAGCCCTGGCCCTGCTGTGTGAGCCGGTGGAGCCGCCCAAGGGCGACCTGGAACACCAGCGCTACTTCTGCGGCAACACCGAAGTGGCAACCGACCTGAAGGCGCGCGAGCCCCGCCGCATGGCGCTGTACAAGGCCGTGGTGACCCTGGTGCGGGCGCACGCCAACCTGGCCGACGAACTGGCAGCGGCGGGCTACTCGGCGGCTGAAATCGCGCAACTGAAGGCCCTGCAAAAACACTACCTCAACCTGCGCGAACGGGTTCGGCTGGCTGCCGGCGAGACGCTGGACCTCAAGCCTTTCGAAGCGGACATGCGCCACCTCATCGACACCTACATCGAGGCCGAGGCACCGCGCAAGATCTCGCCTTTTGACGGCGTGGGCCTGCTCGACTTGATCGTCAAGACCGGCATCGCCGACGCGGTGGCGCAGAAGCTGCCGGCGATGAAGGGCAACCGCGAGGCCATCGCCGAAACCATCGAGAACAACGTGCGCAGCCGCATCCTGAAGGACGCGCTGACCGACCCGGCCTACTTCGCACAGATGTCGGCGCTGCTCGACGAGATCATCCGCCTGCGGCACCAGCGGGCCATCGAATACGAGGACTACCTGGCCCGCATCGCCGAGGTCGCACGGCGGGTGGCTGCAGGCAAGTCCGACGACACGCCCGCTGCCTTGAAGACCCCCGGCCAGCTGGCGCTGTACAACAACCTGAAGGCCGCTGAACCAACGGTTGCGGCCGAGCCGGCCGCCAGCTACGGCGGCACCACGCCCACGCTGGACACCGCCCTGATGCTGGACGCCGCGATCAAGGCCCGCAGGCCCGCCGACTGGCGCGGCGTGATGGCGCGTGAGCAGATCGTCAAACAGGCCCTGTTCGACGTGCTGCAGGACATCGACGCGGTGAACCGGCTGTTCCCCATCGTGGTCGCCCAGGCCGAGTACTGATGCGCGACACGCTGGATTTGGGCGGCTTGCAGGCCGAGATCACCCGCAAGGCCATCCGGCATGTGCACCTGAGCGTGCTGCCGCCCACGGGCCTGGTGCGTGTGGCGGCGCCGGCGCATGTGCCGCTGGAAACGATCCGTCTGTTCGTCATCGCCAAACTGGGGTGGATACGCGCCCAGCAACGCAAGCTGCAGGCACAGGCGCGCGAGGCGCCGCGCCTGTATCGGTCCAAGGAAAGTCACCGGGTCTGGGGCCGCCAGCGCCTGTTGGAACTGCATCGCGTGGCGGCAAGGCCCGAGGTTCGCCTGACGGGGCGCAAGCTGCATCTGCAGGTGCGCCCGGATGCCGACCTTGTGCAATGCGAGGCCGTGCTGGAAGCCTGGTTCCGGCAGCAGCTGCGGGCGGCCGTGGAGCCGCTGCTGGCCCAGTGGGAACCCGTGCTGGGCGTGAAGGCACGGCAGGTGCACGTCCAGCACATGAAGACGAAGTGGGGCAGCTGCTCGCCCGCGCGGCAGAGCATCCGCCTGAACACCGCGCTGGTGCACAAGCCGCTAACCTGCCTGGAATACATCGTGGTTCACGAACTGCTGCACCTGCTGGAGCCCACGCACAACCAGCGCTTCCAGGATCTGCTGGTCCGGCACCTGCCCCAGTGGCAGCAGTGGCGGCAACAACTGAACCGCTTGCCGCTGCGGCACGAAGACTGGCGCTATTGACCGGCGCCACCCGCGCCACCCGAGCGTCGGTCTGCCTGCGCAAGCACCGATAGGCGCGCTGTCTCAGCTGCCTTACCGTCCGCAAACATCGGCTCTACAGACCCAACTGCAGCATGCTTACCCCCCTGAACCACAGCCCCGTCCGCCAGCCCCGCATCACCGGCTACACGAATTGGCTGGCCCGGCAGCACGGCCTGCGCTTCGCCACCTACGACGCCCTGTGGCAGTGGTCCACCACCGACCTGCCGGCCTTCTGGCAGTCCATTTACGACCATTTCGATTTGCAGTCACCCACGCCGCACACGGCGGTCCTTGAAAACGCGGTGATGCCCGGCGCGCAGTGGTTCCCGGGCGCGCAGGTCAACTACACGCAGCAGGTGCTGCGCCACGCCGACGCGGCCCACGCGGCGGGCCATCCGGCCATCGTGTTCCAGAACGAAGGCCTGGCCGCGCCAGTGGAAATGAGCTGGCCTGAACTGCGCCGGCAGGTCGGCGCTTTCGCTGCGCAACTGAGGGCCGCCGGCGTGGCGCGTGGCGACCGTGTCGTGGCTTACCTGCCGAACACGCCGCACACGGTGGTGGCCTTTCTGGCCGTCGCCAGCCTGGGCGCGCTGTGGAGCGTGTGTTCGCCCGACATGGGCCCGGTGGCCGTGCTCGACCGCTTCCGGCAGATCGCACCCAAGGTGATGCTGGCTGTTGACGGCCAGGTGTGGGGCGGTGTGGTGCACGACCGGCGGCCGGTGCTGCACGAATTGCTGGCCGGTTTGCCGACGGTGCAGCACCTGGTTTTCCTGGCCGATGTCGACCCCAGCGCTGCGGCGCGCGACTTCGCGGCAGCGCATCGGCAAGCCCACGCCTGGGCCGACTGGGTGGCCGGTGACGCGGGCGTTTACGGCGTGGACTGGCAGCCCGACTGGCTGCCCTTCGACCACCCGTTGTGGGTCGTTTACAGCAGCGGCACCACCGGCCTGCCCAAACCCATCGTGCACGGCCATGGCGGCATCGTGCTGGAACTGTTGAAGGGCACGCTGCACAACGACATCGCCCCGTCGGTGGAGTTCGGTGAGCGCTTCCACTGGTTCAGCAGCACCGGCTGGATCATGTGGAACGCGCAGGTCAGTGCGCTGCTGGGCGGCACCACCATCTGCCTGTACGACGGCAACCCGGGCGGTCCGTCGAAATCACCCGACTGGGGCGTGCTGTGGCGCTTTGCGGCGGCCGCCAAGGTGACCTGGTTTGGCGCCGGCGCGGCCTATTACGCCAGTTGCCTGAAGGCCGGCGTTGCACCCATGCAGGAAGCGGAAAAGTGCGGCGACCTGAGCCGCCTGCACGCCATCGGCAGCACCGGCAGCCCGCTGTCCGACGCCTGCTATCAGTGGATCTGGGACCACCTGC
>JAYVBO010000590.1:0-2454 GCA_043750435.1 Betaproteobacteria bacterium
TGATCGAGCTGATGATTGCCGTGGCCATCAGCGCCATTCTGTTTGCCCTGGCGGCGCCCAGCTTCCAGCAAGCGGTGGGCAAAAGCCGCCTGAGCAGCGCCGCCAGTGAACTGACCGGTGCGGTGCAACTGGCGCGTGCCGAGGCCATTCGCAACAACCGCCGCGTGACGCTGTGCCGCTCCGAAGACGGCAGCGCCTGCAGCAGCGCCAGCTCATCCTGGCCGGGCTGGATACTGTTCGTGGACGCCAACAGCGACGGCGTGCGCAACAGCACCGAAACCATCATCAAGGCAGGCACTTTCGACAGCCCGCTGCGCACCCTGTCCAGCGCCAGCCTGACCAGCGCCGGTGAACGCATCACTTTTCGCGGCGACGGCACGGCGCGCGCCAGCAACGGCCAGTCTTTGCTGACCGGCACCTTGTCGGTCTGCCTGCTGGCCACCGACCCGGCCGAAAACGTGCGCGACATCAGCCTGGCTTTCGGCAGCCGCACGATGGTGCGCCGGCGCAATGCGGCCGGCGCCTGCAGTTCACCGAGCGACGCATGAAAGGCCTGCGCATGCACGCGAAAACCGCCAAACGCGTCCTTCGCCGCGCCAGCCAACGCGGCGTCAGCCTGATCGAGGTGATGGTCTCGGTGCTGATCGTCACCCTGGGCCTGCTGGGTGCGGCAGCATTGCAGGCCACGGCCTTGCGCAACAACCAGGGCAGCTACGAACGAACGCAGACGTCCATCCTCACGCAGGGCATCTTCGACGCCATGCGCGCCAACCTGGCGGCAGTCAACGCCAACCGATACAACACCGGCGGCTACATCTGCACCGCGCCTATCGCCAGCAGCCTGGCCGGCAGCGACATCGCACGCTGGATCGGCACGCTGAAGACGCAGATCCACTCGGGCGCCTGCGGCAGCATCAACTGCTCAGCTGGCGCCTGCACGGTGGGCGTGCGCTGGGATGACAGCCGCGCCACCGGCGGCGCCACCGCGCAGGTGGTCTCGATGCAGGCGCAGCTGTGATGCGCAGAACGCCCAAGCCGCCCGCGCGGCGGCCTGCCAGCCTGGGCTTTGGCCTGGTGGAAATGATGGTCGCACTGGCGCTGGGCCTGCTGGTCGTTGGCGGTGCGATGGTGATGTTCATGGCCACGCGCCAGGCCAACGGCAGCACCGACAACCTGTCGCGCGTGGCCGAGTCGGTTCGCACCAGCTACGACCTGCTGACCCGCGAACTGCGCGAAGCCGGCGGCACGCCCTGCGACGCCCAATTGCTGGCCGGCAATGTGCTGAACGCCGCCCAGGGCCTCACGCCGTCATGGTGGGCCACCTGGGGCGAGCCGGTGCGCGGCTACAACGGCAGCACCGCCTTTGATGGCGTGGCGTTCGGCAGCGCCGTGGCCGAACGCGTCAGCGGCACCGAGGCCATCGCCGTGCGCTACGGAGCGGCGATGGACGGCGTCAACATCGCCACGCACGTCACCGGTACCCAGACCTTCACCACCACCATCAACAACCACGGCATCGCCGTGGGTGACCTGCTGCTGGTGTGCAACTACCGCCAGGCCGCCATCTTCCAAGCCACCGCCGCCAACATCGCCAACGGCACTTTCGTGCATGCCACCGGCGGCGGCACGTCCAGCAACTGCAGCACCGGTCTGGGCCTGCCCACGGTGTGCGCGCCGGGCAGTTCGGTCTACCAATTCTTGGCCGGCGCGATGGTCGGGCGCTTCACCGTGGCGGGCTGGTACATCGGCAACAACGGCCGCAGCAGCAGCGGCGGTCGTTCGCTCTACCGCGTCACCCGGCTGGGCACCGAAGAGGTGGCCGACGGCGTGCGCGACCTGCAAATGGTCTACCTGGTCAGCGGCGCCAGCGACTACGTGGCCGCCAGCGACGTGACCGACTGGAGCACCGTCACCGCGCTGCGCCTGGACATCACCTACGAAGGCCCCGATGTCAACGTCGCCACCAACGGCAGCGGCACCAACGCCGGCCGCCTGACGCGCAACGTGGGCTACACCATCAACCTGAGAAACCAGCAGCCATGAGGCCCACCGTTCAACGCCGGCAACGCGGCGTTTCCCTCATCGTCAGCCTGGTGCTGCTGGTCGTCGTCACGCTGCTGGCGCTGGGCAGCCTGCGCGGCGTGGTGCTGCAGGCCCGCATGAGCGGCACCACCACCGACCGCAGCCTGGCCTTCCAGGCCGCTGAGGCCGCGCTGCGCGACGCCGAACGCCGCGCAGGCATTGCCAGCAGCGGCAACTTCCCGGCCGCCGGCTGCACCGCCGGCTACTGCGCCACGCCGGCCGGCGCCGACACCCCACGCTGGCTGGACGACGGCTTCGGCGGCTGGCTGGCTTCCACCGCTGCCGCGCCCGCCGCCGCCGCCACGCCAGCGGCCATCGTCGAAGACATGGGCGACGCGCCCAACTGGGCCGGCTGCGAAAACGAAATTCCGC
>JAYVBO010000591.1:0-5721 GCA_043750435.1 Betaproteobacteria bacterium
ACGCTGTCGGGCAAGGCGCTGCGCGCCACCTCGGTGAACCGCACCGGGGCACGGTTGATGGGTATTTCGACCGACGGCGCCGGCACCCTCAGCTTCACCATGGCGGCCTTCATCGGCGCCCTATCGGGCCTGTTGATAGGGCCCAGCACCACGGTCTTTTACGACAGCGGTTTCCTGATCGGCCTGAAGGGTTTCGTGGCCGCGGTGTTTGCGGGCTTGACCAGCTTCCCGCTGGCCTTGGTCGGCGCGCTCGGTGTCGGGCTGATCGAATCCTTCGGCTCCTTCTGGGCCAGCGCTTTCAAGGAAGTCATCGTCTTCACCGCCATCTTGCCGGTGCTGCTGTGGCGCTCTTACTTCGACGCCGACCACGAGGACCACTGACGTGCAGCCCCGCTCATTGGGCCTGGCGGCCTTCGCCACGGCCGTCTTCGCCCTGCCCTTGTTGCCGGTGCCTGACTTCTGGATCACACAGCTCAACTACATCGGCATGTTCAGCCTGGTGGCGCTGGGCCTGGTGCTGCTGACGGGCATCGGCGGGCTCACCTCTTTCGGCCAGGCCGCTTTCGCCGGCATCGGCGCCTACAGCAGTGCCTACTTGTGCACGGCCTTCGGCCTGTCACCCTGGCTGGGCCTGCTGGCGGGCTTGCTGGCCACGGGCTGCGTGGCGCTGCTGCTGGGCTGGCTGACGCTGCGCATGTCGGGCCACTACCTGCCGCTGGCCACCATCGCCTGGAGCCTGGCGCTGTACTACACCATGGGCAACCTGGACGCCTTGGGCAAGTACGACGGCCTGCTGGGCGTGCCGGCCGTCAGCCTGTTCGGCATCAGCCTGCACGGCGAACGCCGGGTCTATGGGTTGATCTGGTTTTGCGCGCTGGCAGCGGCGCTGGGCATCACCCACCTGCTCAATTCCCGACCCGGCCGCGTGATGCGGGCGCTGAACGTCAACCGCGGCGGCGGCATCACCATGCCCGAGGCCATGGGCGCTTCCACCTTTCGCTACAAGGTGGTGATGTTCGTCATTGCGGCGCAGCTGGCCAGCGTGTCGGGCTGGCTGTTCGCGCACATGCAGCGCAGCGTCAACCCCAGCCCCTTCGGCATCAAGTTCGGCATTGAATACCTGTTCATGGCAGTGCTGGGCGGCGTGGGCCATGTGTGGGGCGCCTTCACCGGCGCGGCCCTGGTCAAGCTCACCGAAGACCAGTTGCAGGTTTGGCTGCCCAAACTCATCGGCACCGCCGGCAGTTTCGAGACCATCGTCTTCGGCGTGGTGCTGGTGATGGTGCTGAAGTTCGCGCCCGACGGCGTGTGGCCGATGGTCGACCGCTGGCTGCCCCAGCGCCGCCGACAGGTCGCGCGCAGCGCTGGTGCCGCACCCGCTGCAACCGCTGCAACCGCCCAGCCGCTGGCCGCACGCAGCAAGCCCGCCCGCGGTGAACTGCTGCTGGAAGCCAAGGCCGTGCGCAAGGCCTTCGGCGGGCTGGTGGCGGTGAACGACATCAGCTTCACCATCCGCGCCGGCGACATCGTCGGCCTCATCGGCCCCAACGGCGCAGGCAAGTCCACCACCTTCAACCTGATCAGCGGCGTGCTGCCCATGACCAGCGGCGAAGTGCGGCTGCGCGGCCAGCGCATCGACGGCCTGCCGGCGCGCGCAGTGGCGCGCCGCGGCATGAGCCGTACCTTCCAGCACGTGAAGCTGGTGCCCGACATGACGGTGCTGGAAAACGTGGCCCTGGGCACTTATCTGCGCACCCAGACCGGCGCCTTCGCCGCCATGTTTCGACTGGACCGCGCCGAAGAAAAACGTGCCCTGCAAGAAGCCATGCAACAGCTGCAGCGCATCGGCTTGGCCGACCAGGCCGACGAGCTGGCCGGCAACCTGGCGCTGGGCCCGCAACGCCTGGTGGAAATTGCCCGCGCGCTGGCCAGCGACCCTTCGCTGTTGCTGCTGGACGAACCCGCCGCCGGCCTGCGCCACAAGGAAAAACAGGCCCTGGCCGACGTGCTGCGGCAGTTGAAGGCCGAGGGCCTGAGCCTGCTGCTGGTGGAACACGACATGGACTTCGTGATGAACCTGACCGACCGCATCGTGGTGATGGAATTCGGCACCCGGCTGATCGAAGGCACGCCGGCCGAAGTGCAGGCCAGCCCGGCCGTTCGCGCGGCTTACTTGGGCACGGAACATTGAGATGAGCACGCCACAAGAACCTCTGCTGCAAGTCACCGGGCTGCACGCCGGCTACGGCAAGGCCGAAGTCTTGCGCGGCCTGGACCTGTGCTTGACCGAGGGCCAGGTCGTCACCGTCATCGGCCCCAACGGCGCCGGCAAGTCCACGCTGCTGGGTGCGCTGATGGGCCTGCTGCCGGCCATCTTCCCGGGCTCGGGAAAGTCATCGGGCGGCCTGCGTTTTCACGGCCACGATCTGACGCACCTGACGCTGGAAGAACGCGTGATGCGCGGCATGGCACTGGTGCCCGAAAAGCGCGAGCTGTTCGGCACCATGAGCGTCGAAGACAACCTGGTGCTGGGCGGCTGGCGACCCTTGAAAAAACGTGTGCCGCACTGGCGTGACGGCATCGAAAGGGCCTATGCCTTGTTCCCGCGTTTGAAAGAACGCCGCAGCCAACTGGCCGGCACGCTGAGCGGCGGTGAACGCCAGATGCTGGCCATCGCCCGCGCGCTGATGGGCCAGCCGCGCTTGCTGATGCTGGACGAACCCAGCCTGGGCCTGGCGCCGCTGATCGTGCGCGACATCTTCCACATCATCACGCAGTTGCGCAGCGCGGGCGTCAGCATCTTGCTGGTCGAACAGAACGCGCGCGCCGCGCTGGAAGTGGCCGACTACGGCTATGTGCTGGAAACCGGCGACCTGGTGCTGGAAGGCCCGGCCCCTTCACTGGCGGTGGACCCGCGCGTCATCGAGACTTATCTGGGTGCCAAGCGGGCGGAAGCTGTCTAACGCTAGTCAAGACCGCAGCAGCGCCGACACCAGGCCAACTGCCGCACTGGCCGCCACCACCGCCATCACGCTGACCTTGAAGCGCATCAAGGCCACGGCGGCCGCCAGACCGATCGCGGCCGCCACCACATCGAAGCGGCCCGCAAAGCCCTGAGGCCACAGCACGTGGATGGCGAAGAACACCGCCAGGTTGACGATGACGCCCACCACCGCGGCGGTGATGGCCGTCAGCGGCGCGGTGAACTTCAACTGGCCGTGGGTGGTCTCGATGAAAGGCCCACCCAGCAGGATGAACAGGAAGGACGGCAAGAAGGTGAAGAAGGTGACGATGCAGGCCGCCACCGCAGCCGCCAGCGGCAGCGCGTCGGGCCCCAGCACGGCCTTCGTCCAGCCACCAACATAGGCCACGAAAGCCACCACCATGATCAGCGGACCGGGCGTGGTTTCGCCCAAGGCCAGGCCGTCGATCATTTGCGTGGCGCTCAACCAGTGCGCCTGCTCCACCGCGCCCTGGTAGACATAGGGCAGCACGGCGTAGGCGCCGCCGAAGGTCAGCAGCGCGGCCTTGGTGAAGAACCAGGCCATCTGCGTGTAGACGCCCTGCCAGCCCCACACCGCCACCAGCGCACCGAGGGCCACCGCCCAGATCGTCAGGAAGACCGCCAGCACGCGGGCGAAGTGCGGCCAGCTGAAGCGCGCGTGTTCGGGCGTGGGCGTGTCGTCGTCGATGAGAGAGCGGCCCTGCGATGCCTGGGCCGCGCCATGCCCGCCGCCCAGCGCGAAGCGCTGCGGCCACCAGCGGCCGCCGGCCATGCCGATCAAGCCAGCGACCAACACGATCAAGGGAAAGGGCAGCTTCAGCGCGAAGATGGCCACGAAGGCCGCCAGCGCGATGCCCCACAGCGCCGCGTTCTTCAGCGCCCGGCTGCCGATGCGCCAGGCCGCCGCCACGACGATGGCCGTCACCGCTGGCTTGATGCCGTAGAGCAAGCCGGCCACCGCCGGCAGCTGCCCCCAGGCCATGTAGACCCACGACAGCGCGATCAGGATCAGCAGCGACGGCAACACGAACAGGCCGCCGGCGATGACCCCGCCCCAGCTGCGGTGCATCAGCCAGCCGATGTAGGTGGCCAGCTGCTGCGCCTCAGGCCCCGGCAGCACCATGCAGTAGTTCAGCGCGTGCAGAAAGCGGCGCTCGCTGATCCAGCCGCGGCCTTCCACCAGTTCGCTGTGCATCAGCGCAATCTGCCCGGCCGGGCCGCCGAAGCTGACGAAACCCAGCTTCAGCCAGAAGGCGAAGGCCACGCGCAGGGTGACGGCTGCGGGCGGCTGTGTAACGGCTGGGGTGGCGGGGGTGGCGGGGGTGGCAGAGGTCGGATGCATCGCGACGACTATGTCACGCCCGACCTTGCGCCCTGACCCGGCTTCAAAATAGCGAACTCGCGCCCTCACATCCACACCGACACCGCCATGGCCACCACCCCGATCCAGCTCATCGCTTCCATGGCCACCAAGCTGCTGCTGGCCGACCTGGTGGCGCGTTACGCGGCGCAAACCGGCGTGCCGGTGAACGTGGTGTCGGTGGGCGGCGTGGATGCCGCCCAGCGCGTGCAGGCCGGCGAGGCTTTCGACGTGGTGATGCTGGCCGCCAGCGCCATCGAGCAGCTCACGGCAGCGGGCCACATCGTGCCCGGCAGCCGGGTGGATGTGGTCGATTCCGGCGTGGCGGTGGCCGTGCGCGCAGGGGCTGCGCTGCCCGACATCGGCAGCGAAGCCACCGTGAAAGCGGCCGTGCTGGCGGCGCCGCGACTGAGCTATTCCACGGGCCCCAGCGGCGTCCAATTGGCGCGTCTGTTTGAGCGTTGGGGCATAGCCGACACACTGGCCGGGCGCATCGTCACGGCGCCGCCCGGTGTGCCGGTGGGCACCCTGGTGGCGTGTGGCGAGGTCGAACTGGGCTTCCAGCAGTACAGCGAGCTGATGCACCTGCCGGGCATCACGGTCGTCGGCCCGCTGCCGTCTGAAATCCAGATCACCACCACCTTCGCGGCCGGCATCGGCAGCCGCAGTGCGCAGCCCGAGGCCGTGCGCGCCCTGCTGCAGTTCTTCGCGTCGCCCGAGGTGGCCGCACTGAAGCGGCAGCATGGCATGGTTGCCGCCTGATCAGTTCTGCAGCGCCGCGCCCAGCGCTGCCACCAGGGCACGCAATTCATTGTCTAACTGTGAACCGTCAAGACGTTGTTTCCTGAATCAGGAAGTCGGGACATAGGCGCCTGGCCGCCGATGCCGCTGTGGGGCCGGTGCCAGTTGTAGTGGTGTTGCCAGCCGGCCAGCGATTCGGTTCGTTGAGCCGAGTTCTGGTAGGTCCATCCATAAGCCCACTCGCGCAGCGCCGATTGAATGAATCTCTCGGCCTTGCCATTGGTCTGAGGTCTGTAGGGCCGGGTGAACTTGTGCGTGATCCCCAAGGCCTCGCAAGCCTTGGCGAAGTCCTTGGAGCGGAAAGCTGAGCCGTTGTCGGTCAGCAGGCGTTTGACGGTCACGCCCAGGCGCGAGTAGTAGGCCACCGCGTTCTTGAGGAACTGCACGGCTTGGGGCACCTTCTCGTCGGGGTGCATGGCCGTGAACGCGATGCGCGCATGATCGTTACGCCATGACCACCCGGGTTCGACACCAAACGCTGTAAGTGATTGATTTGCTTAGAGGCGAGCCCTTCGGCTGCCACTACAGCAAGGACATTTGAGCGTTGGTTTCGGGC
>JAYVBO010000592.1:0-2449 GCA_043750435.1 Betaproteobacteria bacterium
GGCAGACGCAGGACTTCTTCGCGCAAATCCAGCGCCGGCAGCGGATCGGCCGGCGGGCCCAGCGCGAATGCTGGCAGGCCCGCGCTGCCCAAGCCCAGCGCGCACACCCAAAGGGCCGCGCCAGCGACCGCGCGCCGCAAGCCAGACGCCACGAGGCTCAGGCTGGGCGCCATGCCGGGTCGCGCTTGTTCAGAAAGGCCTGCACGCCTTCGCGGCCCTCGGCGCTGGCCCGGATGTCGGCGATGCGGCGCGCCGTGTCGTCGCGCAGCGCGGCCGTGATCTCGCGGCCGGCCACGTCTTTCACCAACTGCTTGCAGGCCTTGACGGCGGCCGGCCCGTTGGCCACCAGCGCAGCGACGATCTCGGCCACCTTGGCGTCCAGCGCGTCGGCGGTGGTGACCTCGTGGACCAGTCCCATCGCTTGCCCCTGTGCGGCCGTGAAGCGTTCGGCGGTGACGAAGTAGCGGCGCGCCGCCTGCTCGCCCATCGCACGCACCACATAGGGCGCGATGGTGGCCGGCAGCAGGCCCAGCCGGGCTTCGCTCAGGCAGAAGTGGGCGGCCTCGCTGGCCACCAGCACGTCGCACACCGCGGCCAGACCCACGCCGCCGGCGTAGCAGTCGCCGTGCACGCGGCCCACCACGGGCACGGGGCAAGACCACAGGGTCCACAGCATCTGCGCCAGGCCGCCCGCGTCGGCGTGGTTCTGTGCCCAATTGAAGTCGGCCATGGCGCGCATCCAGCCCAGGTCGGCGCCGGCGCAGAAGGCCTTGCCGTGGCCGCCCAGCACGATGGCGCGCAAGTCGGGGTCGGCGCCCAGCGTACTGAAGGTCTGCGTCAGCTCTTTGATAACGCCGTCGTTGAAGGCGTTGCGCACCTCGGGGCGGTTGAGGAAGACCTCGGCCACGTGGGCGCTGGGGCGGCGGATGTCGAGGGTGGTGGTCACGATGGCGCCTGCTTCAATGCCGCCAGCCACGCAAGCCGCGCTGCTGTTCAAAGGCCAGAAAATCACGGTCGCGGTGAAGCAGGACGTAGTCGTTTTCGATGCAGAAAGTGGCCACCAGCACGTCGATGCCGTTGCGCATCGTGACGCCGGTCTTGCGCAGGTCGCGGTAGTGCTGGGCCGCTTGCAGGCACAGCGCCACGCCCGAAGTTTCGGCGACGTCCAGACTCATCATCAGGCTGCGCGCCTGGCGCTGTTCGCGCTCATCCCTGAAGCCCTGCAGCACCTCGAAAAGCACCAGGTCGGGCACGACCACACGGGTGTCGCCTTCGTGCAGCAAACGGCGCAGCGCGTCGCGCGCCGGGTTCGGCCGCGCGTTGAAGAAGTCGATCCACACACTGGAATCAGCGACGACCACGTTTGCCCCCAGCCGCAGGCTTGCCTTTGTATTCGGCTTGCGGTTCTTGCACCGCAGGTGGCGGCGCGGCTGCCGGCGCAGCGGGCTGCGTCCAGTCGATGGACTCGTCGCCCTCCCAGTGCAGCTTGCCTTCCCACTTCAGGATCTCGCGGTAAGCCGCCTGCCGCGCCAGCAACCTCAGACCCGCCTCGACCGCGTCTTTCTTGGTCTTGTACGGGCCGGCCGACATGGCCTTGGCCATCAATTCATCGTCGATGTCGATGTTGGTGCGCATGATGTGTATGGTGTTGACTCTTTAGACACACTGTACATCACATGCGAAAAATGCCAAAGCGCGGGCTGTCGGGGATGGGGGCGTTGAGGCTGGCGCTCAAGCCCAGGGCCAGCACGCGGCGGGTGTCGGCGGGGTCGATGACGCCGTCGTCCCACAGCCGGGCGCTGGCGTAGTAGGGGTGGGACTGGTGTTCGAACTGGTCGGTGATGGGTTGCTTGAAGGCGGCTTCGTCTGCCGCGCTCCACTGCCCGCCCTTGCGTTCGATGCCGTCGCGCTTCACGGTGGCCAGCACGCTGGCGGCCTGTTCGCCGCCCATCACGCCGATGCGCGCGTTGGGCCACATCCACAGGAAGCGCGGGCTGTAGGCGCGGCCGCACATGCCGTAATTGCCGGCGCCAAAGCTGCCACCGATGATGACCGTGAACTTGGGCACCGTGGCCGTGGCCACCGCCGTGACCATCTTGGCGCCGTGCTTGGCAATGCCTTCGCTTTCAACCTTGCGCCCGACCATGAAGCCGGTGATGTTCTGCAAAAAGACCAGCGGCACTTTGCGCTGGCAGCACAGCTCGATGAAGTGGGCGCCCTTCATCGCGCTTTCACCGAACAAGATGCCGTTGTTGGCCACGATGCCGACCGGCATGCCTTCGATGTGCGCGAAGCCCGTCACCAGCGTGGCGCCATAGCGGGCCTTGAATTCATCGAAGTCACTGCCGTCCACGATGCGGGCAATGATCTCGCGCACATCGAAGGGCTTGCGCGCATCCACCGGTATCACGCCGTGCAATTCACTGGCGTCGAACAGTGGCGGGCGCGG
>JAYVBO010000593.1:0-2446 GCA_043750435.1 Betaproteobacteria bacterium
TTTCACGCCCATGCCCCTGCCCGCTCCGCCGCCCTTGCTGATCCGCAACGCCACGCTGCCCGACGGCCGCCGCGCCACCGACCTGCTGGCGCTGAACGGCCGCATCGCCGCCGTTGGCCCCGCGCTGCCTGCGCCGCCCGACGCGCAGGTCATGGACGCCGCCGGCTGGCTGCTCAGTCCGCCCTTCGTCGATGCCCATTTCCACATGGACTCGACGCTCAGCTACGGCCTGCCACGCGTCAACGCCAGCGGCACGCTGCTGGAAGGCATCGCCCTGTGGGGCGAACTGAAACCGCTGCTGACCGAAGAAGCGCTGGTGGAACGCGCGCTGGCCTATTGCGACTGGGCCGTGGCGCGCGGGCTGCTGGCCATCCGCAGCCACGTGGACGTCTGCGACGACCGCCTGCTGGCCGTGCGCGCGCTGCTGGAGGTGAAGCGCCGCGTCGCCCCCTATCTGGACCTGCAACTGGTGGCCTTCCCCCAAGACGGCGTGCTGCGTAGCCCCGGTGCGCTGGCCAACCTGAAGCGCGCGCTGGACCTGGGCGTGGACGTGGTCGGCGGCATTCCGCACTTCGAACGCACGATGGACGAGGGCGCGCAAAGCGTGAAGCTGCTGTGCGAACTGGCCGCCGAGCGCGGCTTGCGTGTGGACATGCACTGCGACGAAAGCGACGACCCGCTGTCGCGCCACATCGAGACGCTGGCCCTGCACACGCAGCGCCTGGGCCTGCACGGGCGCGTGACCGGCTCGCACCTGACGTCCATGCACTCGATGGACAACTACTACGTCAGCAAGCTGATCCCCTTGATCAAAGAAGCCGGCGTGCACGCGGTGGCCAACCCGCTGATCAACATCACGCTGCAGGGCCGCCACGACAGCTATCCCAAGCGCCGCGGCATGACGCGGGTACCCGAACTGCTGGCGGCTGGCGTGAACGTGGGCTTCGGCCAGGACTGCGTGATGGACCCCTGGTACGCGCTGGGCTCGGGCGACATGCTGGAAGTGGCGGCCATGGGCCTGCACGTGGCGCAGATGACCTCGGTGGCGGCGCAGCGGCAGTGTTTTGATGCCGTCACCGTGAACAACGCCCGCGTGCTGGGTCTGGAAGGCTATGGCCTGGACGTGGGCTGCCGCGCCGACTTCGTGCTGCTGCAGGCCCGTTCCCCGCAAGAAGCACTGCGCTTGCGGGCGCAGCGGCTGCTGGTGGTGCGTGGTGGGCGGGTGCTGTCGCGGATGGCGCCGGCCACTGCCGAATTGACGTTGCCGGGGCGGCCACCGGCCGTGGATTTCACACGACAGGCCGCTGGCTAGAATCATTGCGCTTCCTGACGTTATGTAGTTCCTGCGCACAAAGATGAAACTGATCGGTTCACTCACCAGCCCCTACGTGCGCAAAGTGCGCGTTGTGATGGCCGAAAAGAAGCTCGACTTCCAGCTGCTGGTGGAAGACGTCTGGAACAGCGACGCCATCCTCAAGAGCAACCCGCTGGGCAAGGTGCCTCGCCTGGTGCTGGACGGCGGCGAGGCGGTCTTCGATTCGCGCGTCATCGTCGAATACCTGGACACCCTGTCGCCGGTGGGCAAGCTGATCCCGGCCAGCGGCCGTGAACGCGTGGAAGTGCGCACCTGGGAAGCGCTGTCCGACGGCCTGCTGGACGCCAGCATCGCCGCCCGCATGGAAGCCCACTGGACCCACCGCACGCCCGAGCAGCGTTCGCAAGCCTGGATCGACCGCCAGATGAGCCGCGTGATGGCCGCCATCACCGCCATGGGCCAGGGCCTGGGCGACAAGCCCTTCTGCGCCGGCAACCATTTCACCCTGGCCGATGTGGCCGTCGGCTGCGCGCTGAGCTACCTGGACTTCCGCTACGCCCACATCGACTGGCGCACGCCGCACCCCAATCTGCACAAGCTGGTGGACAAGCTGTCGGCGCGGCCCAGCTTCATCGATTCGGCCCCGCCGGCGGCCTGAACTGCGCGGGCCGCGCCGCCGTGTTGTACGAAGACCTGCACAGCTACCGGCCGCAAGACGGCCACCGGCTGCCGCACGACCCCTTCAACGCCATCGTCGGGCCGCGCCCCATCGGCTGGATCAGCACGCGCGGCCGCAGCGGCCAGTTGAACCTGGCGCCCTACAGCTTCTTCAACGCCTTCAACTACACGCCGCCCATCATCGGCTTCGCCAGCATAGGCGCCAAGGACACGCTGCGGCACATCAACGAGACCGGCGAATTCGTCTGGAATTTGGTGACGTGGCCCTTGGCCGAGGCCATGAACACCAGCTGCGCGGCCGTGCCGCCCGAGGTGAATGAATTCGAGCTGGCCGGCCTGACGGCCCTACCGTCGAACGTGGTGCAGGTGCCCCGTGTCGGCGAAAGCCCGGTCGCCTTCGAATGCAAGCTGACGCAGCAGATCCAGCTGCAAGGCGTGGATGGCGTGCCCGTG
>JAYVBO010000594.1:0-5708 GCA_043750435.1 Betaproteobacteria bacterium
CCAACAGACCGGCCGGCAAAGCCAAATGGCTGAGCGCATTGCGCCAGGCGTCCCACTCGCCGGTGCGCCAGCCGTAGACCCCCGCGTCCACCAGCATCAGGCCGGTGCTGCGGTCGAAGCTGTATTCGAAGGCCACGTCGATGCGCCCCGGGCCGGCCACCCAACCCAGCTTGGCGTAGAACAAGACCAGGGCCATCAGCCCGAGCCAGAAGATGGGCACCGAATAGCCGACCAAGCCCATCACGCGCACCGTGTGGTCGGCCACGCCGCCGCGCCGCACCGCTGCCCACACGCCCATTGGCACGCCCAGCACCACGCCGATCAGGATGCCGCAGGTGGCCAGTTCCAGCGTGGCCGGAAAGGTGTTGAGGATGTCGTCCAGCACCGGGTGGGTGGTCAGCACCGAGTTGCCGAAATCACCGTGCAGCGCCTTGTTCACGTAGCGCACGAACTGCTGCGGCAGCGGCAGGTTCAGGCCCAGGTCTTCGCGCACCTGTTGCAGCACGTGCTCGGGCGCGCGGTCGCCGGCGATGGCCAGCGCCGGGTCCACCGGTATCACCCGACCGATGAAGAAGGTCACGGCCAACAGCCCCAGCACGGTCAGCACGATGGCCACCACACCCCGGGCGGCCGCCGCCGCGCCCCGCTGCAAAGTCACGGTCAAGACTTACTTCTTGCCGACCAGGTACACGTAGGTGCTGTCCGAAGTCGGCCCGATCTTCAGGCCTTCAACGTTGGCGCGCATGGCCGCCACTTCGGTCTGCTGGAACAGCATCACGAAGGGACTGGTTTTGCGGAATTCGGCCTGTATGGCCTGGTAGAGCTTGGCCCGCTTGGCCCCGTCGCGCTCCAGCGCGGCGGCGTCGGACTGCTTGGTCAATTCGGGTATCGCCCAGGCATTGCGCCAGGCCAACGGCTTGCTTTTGGCGTCATCGCTGTTGTCGGGGTTGCGCGCGAAGGTGTCGGCGTTGGTGTGCGGGTCCCAGTAGTCGGCGCCCCATTGGCCGACGTAGATGTCGTGGGTGCGGGCACGGTATTTGGTCAGCGTCTGCTTGCCGTCACCGGGCAGTATTTCCATTTCGATGCCGGCCTGCTTCAGCGTCTGCTGGTAGGCCTCGGTGATGCCCTGCACCGGCTGCACATTGCGCATGTCCACCGTCACCTTGAAGCCCTTGGGGTAGCCGGCCTTGGCCAGCAGGGCACGGGCCTTGGCCACGTCCAGCTTGTAGGGCTTGTCGTTGCTGGCGCCCAGCAGGCCTTGCGGCAGGAAGTTCTGATTGATGACGCCGATGTTCTTGATCAGCGTCTTGCCGATGGCGTCGTAATCGACCAGCCACTTGAAGGCCTCGCGCACCTCGGGCTTGGCCAGGATGGGGTTCTTCTGGTTCAGGCCGAAGTAGTAGACCGTGCCCTTGGGCGTGGCGGTGGACTTGATGTCCTTGTTGGTAGCCAGCGCGTCCAGGTCTTGGGGCGTCAGGTTGCGGGCGATGTCGATGTCGCCCTTTTCCAGCAGCAAGCGCTGCGTGGTCGATTCCTTCACGTGGCGGTAGATCACACGCGTCGGCTTGCTCTTGGTGCCGGCGTACTGCTCGTTGCGCTCCAGCGCCACCAACTCATTGGCCCGCCATTCGCGGATCTTCATCGGCCCGCTGCCGGCGTAATTCGTCTTCAGCCAGCCCCAGCCCAGGTCACCGTTGGCTTCCTTGGCCAGCACCAGTTTCTTGTCCACCACCGAGGCCACATTGGCCGTCAGGCAGTTGTAGACCAAGGTCGGCGCGTAGGCCTTGTCGGTTTCTATCGTCAGCGTCAGCGGCCCAGTGGCCAAGATCTTGTTCTTGACGTTCTCTTTACTGAAGCCGAACTGCGTCAGGATGAAGGCCGGCTGCTTGTCCAGCAGCACCGCGCGCTGCAGCGACCAGACCACGTCGTCGGCGGTCAGCGGGTTGCCACTGGCGAACTTCAGGCCGGGCTTGAGCGTGAAGCTGTAGGTCTTGCCATCGGCCGACACCGCCCAACTGGTGGCCACGTCGGGGACCAGCCTGCTGGGGTCTTGCACGTCGAAACGCAGCAAGCGGTCGTAGGCATTGCCCATCAATTCGCCGGCGCTGATCTCGAAGGCCTCAGCCGGGTCCAGGCTGATGATGTCGTCGAAGGCCATGGCCAGCACGAGGGTGTCTTTCGGCGTGGCGGCCTGCAGCGGCAAGGCGCCCAGACACAGGGCAGCAACAGCGCAGGCCAAGCCGTGGCGGCGGGCGTAATTGGCAACAGGCATCGGTGTGATCCTTCAAGACGGGGCTAAACGTCAAGGATAGCGGGCAGCGCCTCAAGACCTCAGCCCTAGCGGCCGATACCGGGAATTGCGGAGTTTGCCGCAAGCACCCCAACATCACCGCCATGGCACCCATCGACATCTACTTCAAGAACGCTGCCGCCCTGCCCACCATGCCCGAGCTGGCCACCCGCCTGATGCGCAGCATGGAGCGTGACGACCTGGGCCTGGGTGAGATGGCCGAGCTGATCGGGCGCGACCCCAGCCTGTCGGCCAAGGTCTTGCGCCTGGCGAATTCGGCACGCTACAGCCCGAGCCAGAACGTGGGCAGCTTGCGCGACGCCTCCATGATGATCGGCCTGCAGGGCCTGCGCGACTTGGCCCTGGCGGCCTGCATGAGCGGCATGTTCCCGCCCAAAGTGACGTTCGACCGCGCCCGTTTCTGGCGCCACGGCGTGGCCACCGCCGGCCATGCCCGGGCACTGGCACCGGCCTGCCGTCTGGACCCTGACGTGGCCTATCTGGGCGGCCTGGTGCTGCGCACGGGGCGCATCCTGATGCTGCAGGTTGAACCCGATGCGGTAGCCAGCACCGACGCCGAGGCCGTCGAACCCGACAGCCTGATGGCGCTGGAACGCGCGCGGCTGGGCTGCACCCACGCCGACATCAGCGCCGGCCTGGCCGAGCGTTGGCACTTCCCGGTGGAACTGCGCGCCGCACTGGCGGCGGCCAGCAACCCCTTGAACGCCACGCCGTTTTCGCGCCTGGGCGGCGTGTTGCGCCTGGCCAGCACCCTGGCCGACGCGGGTGAACGCCAACTGCCGGAACTGGGCACGCTGAAGTCTGTGCAAGGCATGCTGCTGGCGCGGCTGGACATCGATGCCGAGGCCGTTGGCCCGACCTTGATGAGCTTTGAGCTGCTGACCGCCGGTGTCGATCAGATGATGGCTTGAAGCGCCGCGGCAGCGGGCCTCAGGCCTCGCCGCCGAAGCGCTTGATCAGGTTGTCGATGTACTGCTCAACCAGCTTTTCGAATTCACCACGCACCACCGGCACCACCACCATTTTCATCAGGCCGGGCAGTGGCACGTCCACCGTGCCGGCCACCTTGAAGACCAGCGCGGTGGACTTTTTCTTGTCGGTGAGCTGCCAACTGCCGCCCACCAGCGCATTGCCCTCGCCCTTCACCGGCGTCCACACCACGCTGCCCTTGGCCTTGTTGCTGACGTACTTGCTGGCATACACGGTCTGGATATTGACCTGGGCGGTGCCGACTTTTTCCATCTCCCAGCGGTAGACGCTGCCACCCAGGTCCACCAGCTGATCGACCTTGGGGAAGAAACTGGCCGAGGTGGGTACGTCGGACAGCACCTCAAAGACGTCCTTGAAGGGTGCCTTGACTTCGAATTCGTAGCCCAGGTCGATCTCGACAGTGACAGTCATGCGGGTCTCCTTGTGGTCAGGTGGAAATGTTGGCAGGGCCGCGCTTCAGCCCGCGTCTTGCCCAGTCCAGGGCAGCATCAAAGTCAGGTTGAGCAGGCCCTCGAATTCAGGCTCGAAGCGGTCGATGATGGCCTGCGGGTCGGGGCACAGGCCGGCGTCGGTGATCAGGCCGAACTGCACGCCGCCGCCGTAGCTGAGGATGGAAACGCCGATGCCGACATCGCCCGAAGCCGGCACCCAGAACATGTTCTGGCGCAGCGTGCTGCCGCACAGCTTCAGCGGCGTCGCGGGGCCGGGCACATTGGTCATCACCGCCGTGGTCTTCCTGGAAAACAGGCCCAGCACGGCGTCCTGCACGGGCTTGATGAACAGGCCCGTGGCCGACAGCACCACGAAGGCCAGCAGCGGCTGGTAGCTGCCCTTCAATTCGTCCATGCGCCGACGCACGGCGTAGACGCGGTGCACCGGGTTGGCAATGCCGATGGGCAGCACCAGCGGCGCCAGACCGAAGCGGTTGCCCAGTTGCCAGGCCTTCTCGATGGGCCGCAGATTGACCGGCACCATGGCGCGTATCTCTTTGCCCGCCGGGTCTTGTCCCTTGCTGTTCAGGTAGCCGCCGATGGCGCCGGCCACGCAGGCCAGCAGCACGTCGTTCACCGTGCAACCCAGGCCCTTGCCGATGGTCTTGACGGCGTCCAGCGACATCGGCTCGCTCCAGGCCACCACCTTGTGGCCGACCGGCTTGCCTTTCAGCAGCGTGGGCGAATCGTCGGGCATCAGGGCCAGCGCGGCCGCGTCGCCCAGCACTTTCAGGCCGGTTTGCGCCATCTGCACCGAATTGGCCAGCGTGGCTGGGTTGGACAGCACGTCCATGGTCTTGGCCACGCCGCCGCCGTACAGGCCGATGGCCTTGACCGTCAGGTCGGCCAGCGGCTTGAGCACCGTGTCGGTCAGCCAGTCCTGCTCACCGGTGTCGTCGGCCGCGGCCTGCTGCTTGCGCCGCTTCGGCGGGTCGGTGCCACCGTCGGTGATGCTCATCATCACGCTGGTCAGCGCGATGCCGTCGCCGATGCAGTGGTGGATGCGGGCGAGCATCGCGCTGCCGCCCTCGTAGTCCTCGATCAGGTGAAACTGCCACAGCGGCCGTGAAGGGTCCAGCGGCTGCATCGCCAATTCACCGCACAGGTGCTGCAGTGCGTGGCGCTCGGTCTCGCCGGGTTCGGGGTGCAGCGTGTTCGCCGTCACATGGTGGGTGATGTCGAAATCGGCGTCTTCCACCCAGTGCGCGCCCATCGCGTCGGCGACGGCCTTCTGGTGGAAGCGGTCGTACTTCAGCAACTTGTCCTGGATGCGCCCGCGCAGCGCGGCCAGCGTGATCGCTGGGGTCAGCAGCCAGACGCCGACGATCATCATCAGGTTGACGTCGTTGTCCATGCGCAGCCAGGCGGTGTCCACGCGCGACATGCGCTCGGCGGGGTGGGGCATGGGTTGGGGCTCCTCGGGATACCGTGCAGGCGGGTGGCGCACAGGCTGGCTAAGATGCTAGCGGCTGGCCTGGGGGCATGACCCTGGGTAAACCACTCAAACGCCACCGCCCCTGCTCACTGAAAGCCCCGCCATGTCCCAGCTCCACGCCGCATTCGAAGCCGCCGTCGCCGACAGCAAACAATTGCCCGAGAAGCCGGACAACATGACGCTGCTGCAGATCTACGCCTTGTACAAGCAGGCCACCGCCGGCGACGCCGAAGGCAAACGCCCCGGCTTCACCGACATGGTTGGCCGCGCCAAGTTCGACGCCTGGGCCGAGCTGAAAGGCAAGACCACGACCGAGGCCCAGCAGGCCTACGTGGACCTGATTGAATCGCTGAAGTAAGTCGCGGCCGCGTTGGCGGCCAAACTCGCGGCCGAGCTGGCGGCCGTATTGGCAGCCTATTTGGCGGCCAGCGCCTTTTCCACCGCCGCAAGCACTTCCGGGCTCTGCGGCGTGGCCTTGCTG
>JAYVBO010000595.1:0-5705 GCA_043750435.1 Betaproteobacteria bacterium
CCTGTGGACCGACGCCCAGCGTCGCTGCGCCGACGAAATCATCGCCGGCCCGCGCGGGGCCTTGATTTCGCCCTTTGTGCCGCTGCTGCGCAGCCCCGAGCTGTGCACCCACGCCCAGCGCATGGGCGAATACCTGCGCTACCGCAGTGCGGTGGGTCTGCGGCTTTCAGAGCTGGCCATCCTGGTCACCGCCAGCCACTGGGACCAGCAGGTGGAATGGTCCATCCACGCGCCCATCGCTGTGCGCGAAGGCATCGCCGAGGCGGTGGTGACCGCCATCGCCCAGCACCAGACGCCCCACTTTGCGCGCGAAGACGAAGGGCTGGTTTATGAGGTTTCGCGCCAGCTGCTGCAAGACAAGCGTGTCAACGACAAGACCTGGGCTGCCGCCAGCGCCGTGTTGGGCGAGCAAGGGCTGGTGGACCTGAGCGGCATCGTCGGCTACTACACGATGCTGTCGATCGTCATGAACGCCGCGCAGACGCCACCGCCACCGGGCTGCGAGCAGCGCCTGCCCGCACGCCCCTGAACCCGGGCTGCGGCCGGCCCTTCAGGCTTTGCCAGCCTCACGCAGCCACCACACCGGCAACTGCGTGCAGTCGGACTGATCCAGCCCCGCCGCCGACGCCTGCTCAAAAGTCTGCAGGACCAGCGCGGTGAGCGGCAGGCGGTAGTGCCCGGCGGCGGCCTGGTTCAGCATGGCTTGCAGGTCTTTGCGCATGGTGGCCACGTCGGCGCTGATCTGGCCCTGGTCGGTGCCCGCCAAGGCGCGGGCAATCATCGGGCCGCGCACCTTGAGCATGTTCGGCCCGCCGGATGTGTCGGACAGGATGTCGACCACGCGGGCCGGGTCCAGGCCCAGCGGTTGCAGCAAGGAAAGCGCCTCGGACAGCGTCTGCCAGTACACCATCAGCGGCAGGTTGACGGCCAGTTTCATGGTCGAGCCGGCGCCCAACTCACCCAGGTGCTCGACGCGGCGGCACAGCAGCGCCAACAGCGCCTGGGCGTCTTCCAGGTCAGCAGCAGCGCCGCCCACGAAGCCCAGCAATTTGCCTTCCGACGCCGGCCCCACGCTGCCGCCCACCGGGCATTCCAGGTAGCGCGCACCCTGGGCACGCACCCGCGCGCCCATGCTTTGCTGCCAGGCCGGTGCGACCGTGCTCATGTCGATGAACAGCCGGCTAGCCAGCGGCGCGGCCAGCAGGCCTGCGCTGCCAAAGTAAACAGCCTCCAGCGCCGCTTCGTCGGTGACGATGCTGATGACGATGTCCACAGACGCCGCCAGGGCCTGCGGAGTGGCGGCGGCTTGCGCACCCAAGTCCAACAAAGGCTGCAGCCTTTGCGCGCTGCGGTTCCACATCGTTACCTGCTGACCGCTGGCCACCAAGCGGCGCGCGATGGCCGTTCCCATCTTGCCCAACCCTGCTATGCCGACATGCATCCTGGTCTCCTGGAATTGAAGTTGACATTAAACCCCATTTACTTATCATTAGATAAACAATGATGGAGACTGCCTTGCTCTACACCTGCGCCGCCAACTGCACCCACCCCCAGCACCGCCACGGTCCGCGCTCAGCCGCCGCCGCGCGGGCCAGCACAACCGCCAAGACCTTGCTACCGGTGCCGCGCGGCCGCAGCAGCACCGGCAGCGGCAAAGCCAAGGTGATCGACCTGCACTGCCATTACCTGAACCCGGCGGTGGCCGCCAAGACAGCGCATCTGAACGGCGCGCAGTACGACCCCAGTGTGATCTTCGCCGACGAGTTGACGCGCAAGACCAACGTCACGCAGATGAAAACCCGCGCCCCCAAGCTCACCGGCGTGGCCGAAAGGCTGGTCGACATGGACCGCATGGGTGTGGACCTCCAGGCGGTGTGCCCTGCCCCGTTCCAGTTCTTCTATTTCACCGAACCCGAACTGGGCGCGCAGTTGGCACGCGAGGTCAACGAAGGCATAGCGCAGTTGGTGGCCGACACGCCCGACCGCTTTGTCGGCCTGGGCAGTGTGCCGCTGCAAGACAGCAAGCTGGCGGTGCGCGAGCTGAACTACTGTGTCCAAAAGCTGGGCCTGCGCGGCGTCGAGATCTGCACCAACGTCAATGGCATGAATCTGACCGACCCGAGCCTGAAGCTGGACAAGTTCTTTGCCCGCTGCGAAGAGCTCGGTGTGGTGATCTTCATGCACCCGCTGGGCTACACCCAAGCCGACCGCCTGACCCACCATTACTTCAACAACGTCATCGGCAACCCACTGGATTCCACCGTGGCGGTGTCGCACCTGATCTTCGACGGCGTGATGGCGCGCTACCCCAAACTGAAAGTGATCGTTGCGCACGGCGGCGGCTACATCGCCCACTACTGGGCGCGTATGGACCACGCCTGGCGCGCGCGGGCTGATTGCCGCACGGTGATCAAGGAACCGCCTTCGTCCTACCTGGAAAAGTTCTACTTCGACACCATCACCTTCGACCCCGAGATGCTCAAGCGCCTGATCGACCGCTTTGGCGCCGACCACGTGGTGCTGGGCACCGACTACCCCTACGACATGGGCGAAGAAGACCCCTTGGGCCTGATCGCACAGATCAAGCGCTTGCCCCGCGCGGCGCGCGAACTGGTGGTGGGCGGCAACGCCGCACGCCTGTTGAACCTGGACCTCTGAAGCCATGAACGCCCGCACACCCAATTTCGAAGCCCGCGAACTGCGCCAGGTGCTGGGCGCCTTCGTCACGGGTGTGACCGTGATCACCGCGCTGGACGAAAACGGCAAGCCACACGGCCTGACCGCCAACTCCTTCAGTTCGGTGTCGCTGGACCCGCCGCTGATCCTGTGGAGCCAGTCGCTCACCGCGCCCAGCCACCCGGTTTTCAGAGATGCCGAGCGCTTTGTGGTGAACATCCTGGCCGATGACCAGGTCGATGTTTCCAACCGCTTTGCGCGGGGTGGCGTGGACAAGTTCGCCGGCCTGCAGACCCAGCCCGGCCTGGGTGGCGTGCCCTTGCTGACGGGCTGCACGGCCTACCTGGAATGCCGCCGCATCAACAGTTTTCCGGGTGGTGACCATGTGGTCTTTCTCGGTGAGGTGGAACGCATCGAAAGCAGCGGCCGGCCTGCGTTGGTGTTTGGCGGCGGACGCTACCTGGTGGCCCAGCCGCACGACATGGGCCCGCTGCAAGCGCAAGCTGGGCTGAACGTCGCCAGGCTGCAGGCCGTGCGCATGGCCACGCGCGCGCTGGCCGATCTGTCAGCTCAGCTTGACCAGACGCTGGGGCTGGGGCTGGGCGTGTGGGGCAATATGGGGCCGACGATCGTGCGCTGGGAAGCATCGTCACAAGCCATCAGCGAAAACCTGGGCACGGGTCTGGTGCTGCCGGTGCTGACCTCGGCCACCGGCCTGGCCTTCGCCAGTTGGTTGCCGCCCGAGGTGACGGCGTCCTTCATAGCCAGCGAAATGGCGGCCGATGCGGCCGCGCCCGCCTTTGCCGACGCCCCCCGCCCTGGCGAAGCAACTGGCGCAGTTCCGCGACGCCGGCATCGCCAGCCTGGTCGGCACCGACGCCTTCGCCGACCTCTACGGCGGCAACATCAGCGCGCTGAGCGTGCCGGTCTTCGACGCATCGGGCGCGATGGTGCCGGCCCTGACCGCCATAGGCGCGGCCGACAAGCTGGACATCAGCGACGGCGGCCCGCTGGTGACCCAACTTCGGCAGTGCGCCGCCACGCTGAGCCAGCGCCTGGCGGATCTACAGCCGGCAACGGCGACAGGCGCCCTGCCCGCCGCCAATTAGCCGACCCTGCATACCCTCAGCGCCGAGCCTTGGCTTTGGGCGTGTCGGCAGCCTTGGGCGCTTTCGGAGCCACCAGCGCCTCGGGCGCAAACTGCGCCAGAAGCTGCGGGTAGGTGGTCGTCGCGCCGGCCAGGAAGTTGCTGACCACGAAACCCACATGGGTCATGAAGTCGACCTTGATGCGGGTGCGGTAGACATGCTGACGCAGCGCCATGTAGAAGATGCCGCCGTGCAGGCTCCACACAAACTCGATCTCTTCTTCGCTGACTTCGGCATCCACATGGGGCACCCCACAGTGGCGGCGCAGCTCGCGGCAGTACACCGGCATCAGGTGGCGCCGCACCAGCTGCAAGTAGCGCCGGTTCAGTTCCGGGTCGGTCAGCCCGGCATGCAGGTAGATGCGTATCCAGTCGGGCTTGTAGGTGGCCGCTGAATACTGGCGGTAGAACTCGATCAGGCGATCGCGCAGCGGCAGGCTGGGGTCTTCCAGCACCGCAATCCAGGCCGGGTTCCAACGCCCTTCAAACACGGTCTGGTAGACCCGTTCAACCAGGGCCTGCTTGCTGTCGAAGTAGCGGTAGAGCAAAGGCTGGGTGATGCCCAGCCGGCTGGAAAGCTCCCGCGTCTGGCCCGAAAAGCCGAACTCGGAAAAGTAGGCAATGGCCCCGTCGATGATTTGCCGCTCGCGTTCGGCGGGCGCCATCCGCTTGTTGCGTGGCTTGGCGGGGGTCGCGGGCGGGTTGTTGTCGTTTGGGGCCTGTCGGGTCATTCCATCTCTACCGGGGCGGGCTGTCAGTCACCCTTGATGCCATTGTCCGCCACCAACTTGGCGTATTTTGCGGTCTCAGCCGACAAGAAGACGCGGAATTCTTCCTGGGTGCTGGCATGCGCCTCGACACCGAGCGCGGCAAATCGGTCTCTGATTTCGGGGTCGGCCATCACTTTTTGCAGCGCCGCCAAATAGTTGTCCACCACCGTCTTGGGCGCGCCAGCCGGCAAGAAGACACCCCACCAGTTGTCAGCCACCATGCCCTGCAAGCCGAGTTCGGCAAAGGTCGGAATGTCTGGAAAGAGGCGCGAGCGCTGTGCGCTGGTAATGGCCAGTGGGCGCAGCTTGTTGGACTTGATGTGCTGCGACACCGGCAGTGCGTCGGACACCATCATGCTGATGTGTCCGGCCAGCAGGTCGTTCACGGACTGGCCGCTGCCCTTGTAGGGTATGCCGGTCAACTTGACTTTCGCCTGGCGAATGATCAGCTCGCCCCCCAGGTGCGACATGCTGCCGGCGCCGCTGGTGCCGAAGGTCAGATCAGCCGGCTTGGCGCGCGCGCCACTCAGCAGTTCGCCTAAAGTCTTGAACTGCGAATTGGCCGGCACGACCAGGATGTTGGGACCGGTCGCCGTCAATGCAACGGCGATGAAGTCCTTGTCCAAGCTGTAGGGCAGCTTGCTGATGAGCGGATTGACGGCCACCGGGCCGAGGTTACCGAGCACAAAACAATACCCGTCGGCAGGCTGGCGCGCCGCGAACTCCATGCCCAGCGAACCCGCAGCGCCTGGCTTGCTTTCGATGATCACCGGCTGGCCCCAGTATTCGCTCAGCTTCTGGCCCATGAGGCGCGCCATCAGGTCAGAACTGCCGCCCACCGGGTAGGTGACAACCAACTTGACCGGCTTGGTCGGAAAGGCCTGGGCGCGAGCCGTCGACGGCCATGCCAGGGCCATTCCCAGCGCAAACAGGCTTGACGCAATGAAGGTTGGGAAGCGAAGTGCTGGTTTCATGGCTGGGTTCCTAGGGTGGTGTTCAGCCGTTGCGCGTTTGCATACACGCCAGCCAACCTCGTTTTTAGATGATCATTTGCTAAATACGAATACCCAGTTTCCCTACTTTTGAGACGCGCCTCAACCCGGAATCGCCAG
>JAYVBO010000596.1:0-5701 GCA_043750435.1 Betaproteobacteria bacterium
AGCTGCGTTTGCGCGGTTTCGACCAGCATGCAGGCCATGTCTTCGCACAGCTCGTGGCGCTGCATGATGAAGTCGCGGCCTTCGGTGGGCTTGACCCGACCGGGCGGCACATAGAGCGCGATGAAGGCGGGCGGGACGACGATCTGGTTGTCCTCAGACACGGGGATTCACGCTTGCCCCGTCGAACCGAAACCGCCGCTGCCGCGGCTGCTGTCGGTGAAGGTTTCGACGCGCTCGAAGTGCGCCTGCACCACCGGCACGATGACCATTTGCGCGATGCGCTCAAAAGGCTGCACCGTGTAGGCCACGCTGCCGCGGTTCCAGCAACTGACCATCAACGGGCCCTGGTAGTCGCTGTCGATCAGGCCGACCAGGTTGCCCAGCACGATGCCGTGCTTGTGGCCCAGGCCCGAGCGCGGCAGCAGCATCGCGGCCAGTCCGGGGTCAGCGATGTGCACGGCCAGGCCGGTGGGAATCAAGGCCGCCTGGCCCGGTTCCAGCAACAGCGGGTTGTCCAGACAAGCACGCAGGTCCAGCGCGGCGCTGCCTGGCGTGGCGTAGGCCGGCAGGTGCTCGGCCATGCGTGCGTCCAGTACTTTGACGGCGATGGTGGTGTTCATGTGTTGCTTGCTTGCGGTGCCCGCGTGGCGATCTCGGCGACCAGCAGGCGCGCCAGGCTCAGCTTGTCGGCGGTGGGCAGTTCACGTTCGCCGGCTGCATCGACCAGCAGCAGCGTGTTGTCGTCGCGGCCGAAAGTCGCTGGGCCCAGGTTGCCGACGATCAGCGGCACGCCTTTGCGCTGCAGCTTGTCGCGGGCATGGCGCGCCAGCTCGTGGCTCTCGGCCGCGAAGCCCACGCACCAGGGGCGCTGGGTTGCGGGCAGGCGCGCCACGGTGGCCAGGATGTCGGCGTTTTCAGTCAGTTCCAGCGTCGGCACGCGGCCTCTGCAGTCCTTCTTGATCTTGGCATCGGTGGCCGCAGCCGGGCGCCAGTCGGCCACCGCCGCCGTGGCCACGAAGATGCCATGCAGCGGCGCTTGCGGCAGCACGGCGGCCAGCATTTGCGCGGCGCTTTGCACGTCGATACGGCGCACGCCCCGCGGCGTGGGCAGGTGCACCGGGCCGGCCACCAGCGTGACGCGCGCACCCGCTTCAGCAGCGGCGCGGGCGATGGCAAAACCCATCTTGCCGCTGGAATGGTTGGTGATGCCACGCACCGGGTCTATGGCCTCAAAGGTCGGCCCGGCCGTCACCAGCACCGAACGCCCGGCCAGCAGCTTGGGCTGGAAGAAGGCGATCAACTCGTCGCACAGTTCGTCAGCTTCCAGCATGCGGCCGTCGCCGACTTCGCCGCAGGCCTGGTCACCGGCAGCCGGGCCCAGCACGGTGGCGCCGTCGGCCTGGATTTGCGCCACGTTGCGCTTCGTGGCCGGGTGCGACCACATCTCGCGGTTCATCGCCGGAGCCACCAGCAGCGGGCACCTTTCGATGGGCCGCGCCAGGCACAGCAGGCTCAACAATTCACCGGCCCGACCCTGGGCCAGTTGCGCGATGAAGTCAGCGCTGGCCGGCGCCACCACGATGGCGTCGGCCTCACGCGTGAGGTTGATGTGCGGCATGTGGTTGGCCTCGCGGGCGTCCCACTGGCTGGTGTAGACGGGCCGGCCGCTCAGCGCCTGCATCGATACCGGCGTGATGAACTGCGTCGCCGCGTCCGTCATCACCACCTGCACGGTAGCGCCGGCCTTGACCAGTTCCCGCGTCAGCTCAGCGGCCTTGTAGCAGGCCACGCCGCCGGACAGGCCCAGCACGATGTGCTTGCCTTGCAAGGCCAGTGGCGCTGGATGTGTGGTGGATGCAGCCATGTGGCCTCAAGTCGCGCCGTGGCACTTCTTGAACTTCTTGCCGCTGCCACAGGGGCAGGGGTCGTTGCGGCCCGGCGTGGCCTCGACGCGGCGGGTCTCGGTCTTGGGCGCGAAGTCCACCCAGTACATGCGCAGGTCTTGCACCGACATGCAGGCTTCGGCCAGCAAGTCGTCACGCGTGGGTTCGCCCTTGGGGTAGGCCGCAGCCACGTGGGCGCGGTAGTCGTCGCTGTCCGCCGGCAGCAGCAAGACGCCGATCTGTTCGAACGATTGGGCGAAAACAGCCGCCGCTTCTTCGTGTTCAGGCAGCGTCCACAGCTGCGGCAATGCTTCCACCGCGTGCAGAAAGCCTTCGGCCCATTCAATGCCGGTCTGCACCAGCGCAGCGTCGGCCGCGCTCAGCGCACCTTCATCGATCAGCTTTTGCCGGCTCGCGTCGTCCCATTCGGCCACCAGCGGCTCCAGCCGCAGGTAGTCGGGCTCGTCGAACAGCGCCTCGGGGTCGAGCTCGCTGCGCAGCACGGCCAGCCGCGCCTGCAGGGCACGCAGGGCGGTGGCCTGCGCTTCGGGGTCGCCAAAGGCGCGCTCGAAGGCGTCGTCGAACAGGGCCGGCAGCCACACGGCGGGCTCGGCACTGTGCGGCGTGGCGGCCAGGGCGCAGAGCATGCCGTCCACGCGCTCGAAGGAAAACTGGTCGTCGAAGCCAGCGATGCGCTCGCAGGTCAGTTCGAAGGCGTTCAACTCGGCTTCGGTGTTGATGCGGGGACGCAGCGGATTCATGGTGAGCGGTTTCGGGACAGGGTTGATGGGCTGCGGGCCGCAGCTTAGAAGTCGCTTTGCAGGGTGATACTGGTGTAGCGCGGCGCCCCGCCGTAGAGGCTGGGCAGCTGGGTCACGGGGAAACGCTTGTCGGTGAAGTTGCTGACGTTGAAGCGCAGCGTCGGGTTCTTCAGCAAGCGGTCCGCCGGCAGACGCAGCGCCACATTCAGATCAAAGGTCGTGAAGCCGGCCAGGCTCTGGTCGCCCACCACGGTGATGTTGCGCCGACCCGTGAACTTGCCGGCCAGATTCACCAGCAAAGGGCCTGAGCTGTATTGCAGCGCCATGGCGGCCAGCTTTTTGGGCGATTCCGGAAACAAGACACCGGTGACCGGGAATGGAGCCGCCAGCCTGCCGCCAGCCGCCAGCGCGCTGAGCGCATTGCCCAGCAGCGGCTGGGCGTGGTCGGGGTCGCTCTGCGCGTAAGTGGCTGACGCATACGCACTGAAGCCGAGAACCGGCACGGTGGCCGCTTCCATGGTCAGGCCCTTGACCGTCGCGTTGCCGACGTTGAAGCCGGGCACGGTGGCGCTGGCCGGCTCGAAACTGGAGACGATGCGGTCCTTGAACTTCATGAAGAAGACGCTGGCCGAGGCCCTGAACAAGCCCGACTTGTAGAGCGCACCCATGTCCAGGTTGACCGCGGATGCCTGCTTCAGCTTCAGTTGCGCCAGCGAGGCGCTGCTGCCCACGCCACTGGCCATGGCCGCCGCAGGGCCGGGGCTGAAGTATTCGGGGTTGCCCGGCAGCTTGAAGTTCTTCGACAGGCTGCTGAAGATCAGCACTTCCGGCGTCACCTGAAAGCTACCGGTCATGCCGGGCGCCACGGTCAGATTCGTTCTGCTGTTGAAGTGGTACAGCGAGTCGGCGGCGTCCCAGCGGCTCTCGTCCTCGCTCGGCAAGGCTGGGGCAACCGGCAAAAGGTGGGCCGAAGCACGCGGCGCGTCGACGTCGCCACCGGCCCGCGCCCCGTCCAAGTCCGTCGCGTCCTGGGCGTGCGCAGCGGTGCTCAGCGTCAACAGCAGCAGGCTGACCCGCAAAAAGGGGCGCTTCGTCATCAGGGTTCCTCGGTAGGCAGTGGAGAAAAAAAGTCGTGCCGCCGGTGTTGCGCGCAGACAACCATGAGTGTCACACGGGCAGGGCATGTCACCAAAATGGCGCACGCACACCGGATTATCCAGGGCTTGATTCTTGCAGCCTGGTTTTGATCCACGACTGACCGCTGCAGCGGTCCCTACACCTCAGAAGGCCAAAAGAATGTACATGCGCGATTGGACGGGAATTTCGAGAACCGCCGTGGCGGTCGCAGTCGCCGTGCTGGCGTCAGCGCCCGTGCTGGCACAGAACACCACGGCCGCCGTCGGCGGGCGCGTTTTGGGTGCCGACGGACAGCCGGTGGCCGGCGCCACGGTGACCATCGTTCACGTCGAGTCGGGCTCGACCAACAACCTCACCACCGACAGTGCCGGCCGTTACAGCGCCCGCGGTCTGCGCGCTGGCGGCCCCTACACGGTCACCATCAGCAAGGGCGGTCAGGTCGACAAACGCAGCGATGTGTTCTTGAACCTGGCTGAAACCCTGAGCCTGGACGCCCAATTGGGCGCCGCCACACAGACCATCGTGGTCACGGGGCGCGGCGCGTCGGACAAATTCAACAGTTCGGCGATGGGCTCAGGCACCAACATCGGCGGCAAGGAACTGGGCGCCTACGCGTCCATCGGTCGCAACCTGCAGGACTACGCCCGCGCCGACCCGCGCCTGGCACAGACCGACAAAGAGCGCGGTGAAATCTCGGCGGCCGGCCAGAACACCCGTTTCAACAGCATCACCATCGACGGCGTCGGCATCAGCGACACCTTCGGGCTCGAGGCCAACAACCTGCCGACGATCAAGCAGCCGATCTCCATCGACGCTATCCAGTCGGTGCAGGTCAACCTGAGCAACTACGACGTCACCCAAAAGGGCTACACAGGCGCCAACATCAACGCCGTTACCAAGAGCGGCACCAACGACCTCAAGGGCAGCCTCTACTACGTTGCGCGTGACGACAGGCTGGTGGGCCAGCGTTTCAATCGCACCGACGGCAGCTACTACGACGCGCCCAAGTTCAAGGAAAACACCAAGGGCTTCACGCTGGGCGGGGCCATCATTCCCGACAAGCTGTTCTTCTTCGGCAGCTACGAAGAACTGCACAGCTCGCGCACCAGCCCCGACTTCGGGCCGCTGGGCAGCGCCAAGACCAACGTCGGCATCACCCAGTCGGCCATCGACCAGGCCATTGCGATTTCGAAGACCACCTGGAACATGGACGTCGGCACCGACACCGTGCCTGCCGGTCTGGAAGTGGTGGTGAAGGACACCTTGCTGAAGCTGGACTGGAACATCAGCGACCGCCACCGCGCCAACCTGCGCTTCACGCGCACCCAGCAGACCGAGCCCAACATCGCCGGCTTCTCGGGCACCGGCCTGTCGCTGAGTTCGTGGTGGTGGAACCAGAACAAGACGCTGCAAACCGTGGTGGGCCAATGGTTCGCCGACTGGACGGCCGACCTCAGCACCGAGCTGAAAGTATCCAAGCGCGACTACGACAGCGTGCCGGCGCAGCTCAACGGCACCAAGCTGCCGGCCATCGGCCTGCGCTTCTCGGGCACGCTGCCCGATGGCACCCCCTCGACGGTCAACGCCAACAACCGCTTCCTGAATTTCGGCACCGAGTTGAGCCGTCAACTCAACGTGCTGCAGACCAAGACCACCGACGTTTACCTCGGCGCCACCTGGAACATCGGCGGCGGCCATGAACTGAAGTTCGGCGGCGACTACGCCGAGAACAAGGTCTACAACGCCTTCGTGCAGAACGTCAACGGCAACTACACCTTTGCCTGCGAACCCGGCACCTACAGCTTCGGCACCTTCACCAACTGCGCCAACATGACGTCGGCCCAGCGTGACCTGGCCGTGCTGGAGAACTACAAGGCCGGCAAGCCGTCGTCGTACACGCTGCAGGCGCCGCTGACTGCA
>JAYVBO010000597.1:0-2442 GCA_043750435.1 Betaproteobacteria bacterium
CGCCCCGAAGACCCGGTGGTGCCGCAGATCCGCATCCCGCTGGGCAAGACGCCGCCTGCGCCTGTCTTGTCCAGGGCCCAGCAGCAGCGCCAGGACAAGACGGCCGCCCAGGGCGGTGTCGACGATGCCGTTGCCCGCTGCAAGGCGGCAGCCACGCCCGGCGAACGTGACGAATGCCTGACCCGGCTGGGGCGCCCCGACCGGGCACGCTGAAGGGGACGAGGTGCTGGCCCGCCAAGGCGGCATGGCCGCCGCCCCGCCCCGCGCCGTCAGACGTCAGCCGCGTGGTAGCTGGTGACCCGGTCGACCTCGTTCTTCGAACCCAGCACCACGGCCACGCGTTCGTGCAGCTTGGTGGGCACCAGGTCCAGGATGCGTTCATGCCCGTTGGTGGCCGCGCCGCCAGCCTGTTCAATGATGAAGGCCATGGGATTGGCCTCGTACATCAGGCGCAGCTTGCCGGGTTTGTCGGGTTCGCGCTGGTCCCAGGGGTAGAGGAAGACGCCGCCGCGGCTCAGGATGCGGTGCACGTCGGACACCATGCTGCCCACCCAGCGCATGTTGAAGTCCTTGCCGCGAGGGCCGGTCTTGCCGGCCAGGCATTCGTCGATGTAGCGCTTGGCCGGCGGTGCCCAGTGGCGCAGGTTCGACATGTTGACGGCGAACTCTTTGGTGTCTTCGGGCACGCGCACGTCGGTCTGCGTCAGCACCCAGGATCCGGTCTCGCGGTCCAGCGTGAACAGGGCCACGCCGTCGCCCAGGGTCAGCACCAGCGTGGTCTGCGGGCCGTAGACGCAGTAGCCGGCGGCAGCCTGGTGCTTGCCCGGCTGCAGGAAGTCTTCCTCGCTGACGCCGCGTGTGTGGCCCACCTTGCGCAGCACGCTGAAGATGGTGCCGATGGACACGTTGACGTCGATGTTGCTGCTGCCGTCCAGCGGGTCGAACAACAGCAGGTATTCGCCCTGCGGATAGCGGTTGGGCACCACGTGGATGCTGTCCATTTCCTCGCTGGCCATGGCCGCCAGGTGGCCACCCCATTCATTGGCTTCGATCAGCACTTCGTTGCTGATGACGTCCAGCTTCTTCTGGATTTCGCCCTGCACGTTCTCGCTGCCCGCGGTGCCCAGCACGTCGCCCAGTGCGCCCTTGTTGACGGCGATGGCGATGTGCTTGCAGGCCCGCGCGACGACTTCGATCAGCAAGCGCAACTGCGCCGGAATGCGACCGTGTTCGCGCTGTTGTTCGACCAGGTATTGCGTGAGGCTGATACGTTTCATGCTTGTCCTTGCGTGGGTACTGCCAATGCGCGGTCAACGATTTCGCGCACGTCCTTGCTCAAATCGGGCTTGGCGGCCACGCGGGCGATGGCCTCGCGCGCCGCGCTGCGGTAGGGCTCGGCCAGCGCGGCCCAGCGGTCCATCACGCGGGCGAAGCGGCCGGCCACGTGGGGGTTGATGGCGTCCAGTTCCAGCAGCTTGTCGGCCCACAGCACATAGCCGGCGGCGTCGGTGCGGTGAAAGGCGGCCGGGTTGTCGGTGCACAAACGGTTGAGCAGGCTGCGCGCGCGGTTGGGGCTTTTCAACGAGAAGTCAGCGTGCTTCAGCAGGGCCTTCGCGCGGTTGAAGGCGCGGCCGCCGTGTTCGCCGTGCACCTCGAACACCGGTTCCGGCGCGCGGGCCTGCAGCGTGAACCACTTGTCCAGCAGCAGCGGCTCGCCCTGGGCCAGCGCGTGGAAGCGTTCCAGCGCGGCGTCGGCCAGCGGCGACTGCGCGTCGATCAGCGCCGTGATCGCGCCCAGCCGGTCGCTCATGTTGCTGGCGTCCTTGAAGCGCTGGTAGGCGCGGCCTGGCCACACCGCGTCGCCCTGCGGCACGGCCTGCAGGCACAGCATGCTCAGGGCCAGGTTGGTCAGGGCGCGCTGGCCGCTTTGCTGGGCGTTGGGCAGGTAGCCGCCGCTGACCTGATGGGCCTCAAAAGCCCACACCCAGTCTTCATGCAGTTGGCTGGCCATCAGCAGGCGCCACCGTTCGCGCACGGTGTGGATGCGCTGCGGGTCGCAAGCCGTCAGTTGTTCGGCGATATAGCCTTCGCTGGGTGCTTGCAGGGCCAGTTCCTTGAAGGCCGGGTCCAGTGCCGGGTCGCGCAGCACGCTGCGCAGTGCGCGGGCCAGGGCCTCGTCCAGCACCGGCGCGTTGCCGCTGTTCACGGCGCGCAGCAAGCGCCCCAGCATCAGGCGTTGGCCGGCTTCCCAGCGATTGAAGGCGTCGCTGTCGTGGGCCAGCAGCACCACGCGTTCCACGTCCGACAAGCCGTCGTCCAGCCGCACCGGCGCCGAGAAGCCGCGCAGCAGCGAATGCACCGGTTGCACGGCCATGTCGTCGAAGACCCAGCTTTGCTCGGACTGGTCCAGCACCAGCACGCGCTCAGGCGTCAGGGCCTGGC
>JAYVBO010000598.1:0-5693 GCA_043750435.1 Betaproteobacteria bacterium
AGCAGCTCTTTGGCTGCCAGTGCGCCGCCGGCCACCCACAGCGCCATCACGTGAACCTGCGGCACGGTTTCGGGCGATTCCAGCTTGTGGAAGGCCGAGGCCAACATGCCCACGCCCACGGCCAGCAAGATCACGCCCAGCGCCAGCGAGGCTGCCGTTTCAAAGCGCTGATGGCCGTAGGGGTGGTCCACGTCGGCGTCTTTGGCCGCATGGTGGCTGGCGAAAAGCACCACGAAATCGGCCACCAGATCAGACAGCGAATGGATGCCATCGGCGATCAGGCCCTGTGATTTCGACAGCGTGCCGACCGAGATTTGCGTGGCGCTGAGCGCCAGGTTCACGCCCACGCTGACCCAGGTGCTGCGCGAGGCGGCGGCCGAGCGTTCGGCCGGCGTGTGGGTGGCGTGTTCGGGGTCGTCTTGCGGGATGTCGAGGGGCATGGGGCTGGCGGGCGGGCGGGCAGAAGCCCCTATTTTCGGCCAGGCGCCGCGGCCAGCTTTTCGTAGTCGTCCATCAGCCGGTTCATGCGCGCCATCAGCGCGCGGTAGGGGCCGGGCTGGGCCAGGTCGACGCCGGCTTTGACGTACAGCGGGTAGGCGTAGTCTGAGCTGCCCGACTTCAGCAACTGGATGAAGCGGTCGCGCGCTGCGGTCGCCAGCACGGCGGTTTTCTGGTCGCCCTTGCGGGTGATGGCTTGGCTGAATTCGGCCGCGCCGACCATGGAGGTGGCGTACTGCCACACGTAGTAGCCGTAGTAGAAATGCGGCACCCAGGCCCATTCGACGCAGTAGGCCGGGTCCACCTTCATCACGCCCTGCTTCTCACCGTAATAGCGCTGGGCCACGCCGCAATACAGCTCGCTGAGGCGCGCGCCCGACAGCGCTTTGCCTTGTTCGATCTCCTGGTGCATGGCCAGCTGGAATTCGGCAAACATGGCTTGGCGGAAGAAGGTAGTGCGGATGGATTCCAGGCCCTGCGCCAGGTAGAACAGCTTGTCCTCGCGCGTCTTGGCGTTGGCCACCATGTAGTCCGACAGCAGCATCTCGTTGGCGATGGAGGCCGACTCGGCGATGAAGGTCGAATAGTCGGCCTTCTCGTAGGGCTGCTGGCTCTTGGCCAGCAGCGTGTGCACGCCGTGACCCCATTCGTGGGCGAAGGTGGACAGCGACGCGAAGTCGCCGTTGTGGTTCAGTAGCACATAGGGGTGAACGTCGTAGGCGCTGCCCGACATGTAGGCACCCGACCGCTTGGCCGGACGCGGGTGGCTGTCCATCCACTGGCCGGCCAGACCCTGCTTCAGCAGGCCCAGGTATTCGTCGCCCATGGGCGACAGCGCAGCCAGTGTGATGGCTTTGGAGCGTTCGATGTCGAAGTGCTCGCCGCCCTTGCGCGGCTGCAGCGGCGGGTAGTTGTCGTAGTAGGCCAGCTCGCCGCTGATGCCCAGGGCCTGCTTGCGCAACTTCAAGTAGCGGTGCAGCGTGGGCAGGCCTTCGTTGGCCTGCGCGATGAGCATCTTGTAGACGGCCGGCGGCATGTTGTCGCTGAACAGCGCGCCTTCCAGCGCCCCGGCGTGGTGGCGCGCGCGGGCCGCGAAGACGTCGCCCTGCACCTGGGCCGCCAGGTTGGCGCCGAAGCTGCCTTCGAACTTTTTCCAGCTGCCGAAGAAGGCGTCGAAGACGCGCTTGCGGTCGGCCCGCACCGGCGACACGCGCAGGGCCTCGAAGACGTCGCTGGACAGCGTCACCGTCTTGCCGGTGCTCAGTTTCACCGTGGCGCGCGGCAGTTCGGCCTCGGCCAGCTGGTTGAAGATGTTGTTGGGCTGCACCAGCAGCGCGCTGGCCGACGCCAGCAGGCTTTCGCCCTCGGGGCCCAGGGTGTGCGGCGCGTTGCGCAGGGTGTCGTCCAGGAAGGTGTCGAAGCGGGCCTTCAAGGCGGCGTCGCTGGCCAGGTCAGCGCGCACGCGGTCGGCGCCCAGCGCCACGATGGCCGGGGCCATCCAGGCGGTTTTCTCGGCCATCAGCGTGTACAGCGCTTGCGAGCGCTGGCGGCGTTCTTGCGACGGCGCGTCGCGCAGGTTCTCGTCGGCCTTCAGATTGGCGTAGACGGACAGCCGGTCGACGCTGCGCCGCACGTCGCTGTACGCGGCCAGCACGCGGTAGAGCGCGGCGGCGTCCTTGCCCAGCGCGGTTTTCAGGCCGTCGAGTTTTTCGACGCGGGCGCGGGCCTCGTCGTGGGCGGTGTCCCAGGCGGCGGGCGTGGCGTACAGGTCGCGCAAGTCCCACATCTGCGCATCGGCGGCGGGCGACGGCGCGGCGGCTGTGGGCGCGGGCGCCGCCCAGCTGGCGCCCAGCAGCAGGCTCAGAGCGGCCGCGCCCAGCGCGTGGCGCATGGGGTGGCGAAGTTGTTGGCGAACGGGGTGGTGGCAGTGCTTCATCGGGGCTCCAGTCGCGCGCGGCGGCAGGTGGCTGCGCGGGAAAACGGGTTCAGGCAGCGGGTTCAGTAAACGTTGGCGTCGAAGCCAGCAGCCTGCAGGCGCTGCACCAGGTCAGCCACGTGCGCCGGGTTGCGCGTCTGCACCACCAGCTCCACTTCAACGCTCTGCGCCGACAGCGTCGAAAACGCGCGCTGGTGGTGCACCTCGTCGATGTTGGCGCCGGCCTCGGCCACCAGTGCGGTGATGCGCGCCAGCACGCCCGGCGTGTCGCGCGCGGCCACGCGGATGCGCGCCAGCCGGCCCGCGCGCACCATGCCGCGTTCCAGGATCGCGGCCAGCAGCAGCGGGTCGATGTTGCCGCCGCACAGCACCAGACCCACCTTCTTGCCGGCATAGCGCGCCGGCTCTTTCAGCAGCGCGGCCAGGCCGGCAGCGCCAGCGCCTTCGACCAGCGTTTTCTCGATTTCCAGCAGCATCACGATGGCCTGCTCGATGTCGCCTTCGTCCACCAGCACCAGGTCGTCGACCAGGCTGCGGACCAGTTCGCGCGTGATCAGCCCTGGCTGGCCGACGGCGATGCCTTCGGCGATGGTGCTGGCGCCCTGCGGGTGGGTCGTGCCCTTGATCTCGTTGACCATGGCCGGGAAACGCGTGGCCTGCACGCCGATGATTTCCACACCCGGTTTCAGCGCGCGCACGGCAGTGGCAATGCCGCTGATCAAGCCGCCGCCGCCCACCGCAATCACCAGGGTGTCCAGCGTGGGTTCGGCGCGCAGCATTTCGATGCCGATGGTGCCCTGGCCGGCGATCACCAGCGGGTCGTCGAAGGGGTGGATGAAGGTCAGGCCTTCGCTGGCCGCCAGCTTCAGTGCGTGGTCGCGCGCCTGGTCGAAGGTGTCGCCGTGCAGCACCACTGCCGCGCCAAAACCGCGCGTGCGTTCCACCTTCACCATGGGCGTGGACAGCGGCATCACGATCACCGCGCGCAGCCCCAGCCGCTGCGCATGGTGGGCCACGCCCTGGGCGTGGTTGCCGGCCGAAGCGGCAATCACGCCGCTGATCTGTTCACCGCTGGCCAGCATTGCCGTCAGCTTGTTCAGCGCGCCGCGTTCCTTGAACGAGGCCGTGAACTGCAGGTTCTCGAACTTCAGAAAGACCTGGCAGCCGGCAATCTGCGACAGCGTCTTGCTTTCGACGCAGGGCGTGTCCAGCACCTGGCCGGCCAGCCGCTGGGCGGCGGCCTGGATGTCGGCGAACGTGACGCTCAAGCGGTGCCGCCCACCGTCAGGCCGTCGATGCGCAGCGTCGGCTGGCCCACGCCCACCGGCACGCTCTGGCCTTCCTTGCCGCAGACACCCACGCCGGTGTCCAGCGCCAGGTCGTTGCCGATCATGCTGACGCGCTTCATGGCGTCCGGGCCGCTGCCCACGATGGTGGCGCCCTTCACCGGGTACAGGATCTTGCCGTTTTCGACCCAGAAGGCTTCGCTGGCGCTGAAGACGAATTTGCCGCTGGTGATGTCGACCTGGCCGCCGCCGAAATTGGTGGCGTACAGGCCGCGCTTGATGCTGGCGATGATTTCCGCCGGCTCGCGCTGGCCGGCCAGCATGTAGGTGTTGGTCATGCGCGGCATGGGCACGCTGGCGTAGCTTTCGCGGCGGCCGTTGCCGGTGGGCTTCACGCCGCTCAGCCGGGCGTTCATGCTGTCTTGCATGTAGCCGCGCAGGATGCCGTCTTCGATCAGCACGTTCTTCTGCGTGGCATGGCCTTCGTCGTCCACGTTCAGCGAACCGCGGCGGTCGGCCAGCGTGCCGTCGTCCAGCACCGTCACGCCCTTGGCCGCCACGCGCTGGCCGACGCGGCCGGCGAAGGTGGACGAACCCTTGCGGTTGAAGTCGCCCTCCAGCCCGTGGCCCACCGCTTCGTGCAGCAACACGCCGGGCCAGCCCGGGCCCAGCACCACGGTCATCACGCCGGCCGGCGCGGGGCGGCTTTCCAGGTTGGTCAGCGCCGCCGTCACGGCGTGCTGCACATAGCTCTCGATCATTTCGTCGGTGAAATAGGCCAGGCCGAAACGCCCGCCGCCGCCGCCACTGCCCACTTCGCGGCGGCCATTTTGTTCGGCGATGACGGTGACGTTCAGCCGCACCATGGGCCGCACGTCGGCGGCGCGCGTGCCGTCGGCGCGGGCGATCAGCACCACGTCGTATTCGGCCGACAGGCCGGCCATCACCTGCACCACGCGCGGGTCTTTGCTGCGCGCCAGCTTTTCGGTCTTTTCCAGCAGCGCCACCTTCTGCGTGCTGTCCAGCGTGGCGATGGGGTCGGTGGGCGCGTACAGCGTGCGCATGGCGGCAATCTTGGGCTTGCGTTCCAGCTTCACGCGCTTGTTCTGGCCGGCTGCAGCGATGGTGCGCACGGTGCGCGCGGCGTCCAGCAGCGACTCGACACTCAAGTCGTCGGAATAGGCGAAGGCCGTCTTCTCGCCGGCCACGGCGCGCACGCCCACGCCCTGGTCGATGCTGAAGCTGCCGCTCTTGACGATGCCTTCTTCGAGGCTCCAGCCTTCGTGGCGGGTGGTCTGGAAGTAGAGGTCGGCGTCGTCCACCCGGTGTTCGCGGATCGTCGCCAGTGCCTGCGACATCGAAGTCTCGGACAGGCCGAAGGGTTCAAGCATCAGCGACTGGGCGATGGCCAGGCGTTCGAGGGTGGGTTCGCGGGTGATCATCAAGAGCGCCTTTCGGGCAAGGTCTGGCAAGCGCTGATTGTAGGAGTCGCCCCCCTCGGCCCGTGGCCGTCACACGCCGCAGCGCCCTCAGCCTTGGGCAGCCGCCTCGGGCTTGCGCCGGTGCTCGCGCCGCGCCACCCACAGCGTGGCCGCGCTGATCACCACGCCGCCGAGCAGCGTGCTCTGCGTCGGCACGTCGGCAAACATCAGCCAGCCCAGGCCCGACGCCCAGATCAGGTCCAGGAACTTCACCGACTGCGTGGACGAGATGTCGGCCACGCTGAAAGAGCGCGTCAGGCAGTAGTGCCCGGCGCTGCCCAGGAAGCCGCAGACGCCGAAACCCAGCCACTGCAGCAGGCTGGGCGCCTGCCACACCCACAGCGCCATCGGCAGGCTGAACAGGGTCACGCTGATGGCCTGCCAGACGACGATGACGCCGGTGTTCTCGCTGCGCGTCAGCACTTTGGTGATGAGGAAAGACGCGGCGAAAACCGGCGCTGAAGCCAGCATCAGCAGGTGGTAGTGGCCGCC
>JAYVBO010000599.1:0-5685 GCA_043750435.1 Betaproteobacteria bacterium
CCGGGCCGACGCCGCACGCACCCGCCACCAAGGCGGCAGCGGCCTGGGCCTGGCCATCTGCGACGCGATTGTGCGCAGCCACGGTGGACGCATCCACGCGGCGCCTTCAGCTCTGGGCGGTCTGCGCCTGCTCATCGAACTGCCGGCCTCGGCGGCCGGTGCTGCGCCATGACTGAAAGGCGCACCGTGCTGGTCGTGGAAGACGACCCGAAAATCGCCCAGCTGCTGCTGGACTACCTGCGCCACGAAGGCTACGAGGCCCACGCCATCGCCGACGGGCAACTGGCGCTGGCCCACATCGAAGCCACGCCACCGGCGCTGATCCTGCTGGACCTGATGCTGCCCGGCCTGGACGGCATCGGCGTGTGCCGTTCCGTGCGCCAGTTCAGCGACGTGCCCATCCTGATGCTGACCGCGCGCATCGACGAGGTGGACCGTTTGCTGGGCCTGGACACCGGCGCCGACGACTATGTCTGCAAGCCCTTCAGCCCGCGTGAGGTGCTGGCCCGCGTGCGCGCGCTGTTGCGCCGCAGTGAAGGGCGCAGCAGCGCCGCAGCGCAGCCTTGGGTCATCGACGACGCCGGGCTGCGGGTGTCGTGGCGCGGCCAGTGGCTGGCGCTGACGCCGCTGGAATTCCGCATGCTGCGCTTGCTGCTCAGCCGCCCGGGCCGGGTGTTTGCGCGGGCGCAGTTGCTGGACAGCGTGCATGCCGATCTGCGCGACGTCAGCGACCGCGCTATCGACAGCCACGTCAAGAATTTGCGCCGCAAGATCGAAGCCGTCGAGCCGGGCTGCAATTGCATCGCCTCGGTCTATGGCGCGGGTTACCGCTTCGACGCGCCAGCCTGAAGCGGCGGGCGGGCCCGCCTGCGCTTCGGCTTCAGAAGCCCAGGTTCAAAGTCAGCCGGGCGGTGCGCGGTTCGGCCGGGTGCACATGGCGGTCGGTGACCGGCGCGGCTTCCCCCGGCAGTTGCGAGGTGTAGAGGTACTGGATGTCGTTGACCCGGCGGTTGAACAGGTTGAAGACATCCAGTGTCAGCGCGCTGTCTTTGCCCAGCGCGGCCAGCTTGTAGCCCAGGCGCAGGTTGGTGGTGAGCGAGACCTGGCTGCGCACGCGGTTGTCTTCGGTCAACGCGCCGCTGCCCAGGTAGCGCCATTGCAGGCTGGCCGTCCACGGCCCCCGGTCGCGCAGCGTGGCCGCGATGGAGGCCACGCGGTCCACGGCATTCGGTATGCGGCTGCCGTCCACGAAGCGCGCGTGCGTCCAGGCCAGGTCGGCGTCCAGCATCAGCCAGGGCAGGGGCGTGTAGCGGTTGTTGAATTCCACGCCGCGCCGGCGGCTGGCGGCGGCGGCTTCGGTGGCACCGGCGTCGCCCACATAGACCAGCTCGGAATCGAAGTCCAGCTTCCACAGCGCCAGTGAACTTTGCAGGCCGGGGATGAGTTCGCTGCGCGCGCCCAGTTCATAGCCCCGGCTGGACACCAGTGCGGGCACCTTGTCCTGCGGGCTGCCGCTCTTGGGGTCGACGCTGATGGTGGCGCCGCGCACGTCATTGCTGTGCAAGCCGCGGCCGGCGTTCAGGAAGAACTCGGTCTTGGCAAAGGGGCCAGCCACCAGAGTGAACTTCGGCGACAGCTGCCGGGCCTGCGCCGCACCCGAATTGGCGGCCAGGGTCAGGCTGTCCACCCGGGCTTGCAACTGGTCGCTGCGCAGGCCCACGATGCTGCGCAGCCACGGCGTCCATTCCAGCGCGGTTTGGCCGTAAAGGCCGGCCAGGGTTTCGCGCACCCGGTCAGCGCGCGTGGTGCCGGTGATGGCGCGCGCCTGGGTGTCGTACAGGCCCAGCTTGATGCGGTCTTGGCGCACCTGCAGGCCCACTTCGCTGCGCGCCGGCAAGCCGAACAGCGCGTGGCTGACGGCGTGGCTGGCGGCCAGGCCCACGATGTTGCGGTCGTCGCGCTGCAAGAACTGGTCGCCGGTGGCCGGGCGTTCGAGCGCGTAGGTGAAGTTCGAAAACAGCTGCAACTGGTAGCGCATGGCGTAGGCCGACACGCGCGTGGTGCCGGCCGCCGATGTGTGGTGCCATTGCCCCGAGACGCTGTAGCGCGCGGTGTCGCCGCCGTCGGTGGCGTCGATGGTGTCGTAGCGGCCGAAAGGCTGGCCCTGGTAGGTTCCGGCCTCTATCAAACGCTGCGGCACCTGGTCGGTGGATTGCCACTGCGCCCGGTAGCCCATGGCGCTGACCTGCCAGCCCTGGCTGGCCGTGCCGCCGCTGAGCGTGAACACCGCGTTGCTGCGGCGCAGCCCTTCGGGCAAGGTCCACGGCCCGTCGTTGCGCATCAGTTCCAGCGCGCCCAGGGCCGTGACGCCGCCGCCCAGCGCACCCGATCCACCCACCACGGCGCGCCGGTAGCCTTCGCCGCCCAGCGTGACCTGCCCGAAGGCCGCGTCCAGCGTGTTCCGGTATCCGATGTCGGCCGAACCCGCCGAAGCGAAGTCACCGCCTTTGGCGAAGTAGGGGCCCTTGCGGTATTCGACGCGCTGCACCAGTTCCGGGATCAGAAAGTTCAAGTCCGAATAGCCCTGGCCGTGGCCGTGGGTGGGCATGTTCACGGGCATGCCGTTGACGCTGGTGGCGAAGTCGGTGCCGTGGTCGAGGTTGAAGCCGCGCAGGAAGTACTGGTTGGCTTTGCCGTCACCCGAGTGCTGGGTGACGATCATGCCGGGCACGAATTCCAGCACCTCGCCGGGGCGCAGCGCGGGGCGGCTTTTCAGCAGTTCGGCGCGGATGGTGCCCTGCGAGGCGGCGTCGCTGGACCCGACGGCGTTGTCGTAGTGGCCGGTGACTTCGATCTGCTGGCTGGCTGGCGCCTTGTCGTCGGCTTGCGACCAGGTCGCGTGCGGCAAGGCCAAGGCCAGGCAGGTGGCCTGCGCCATGGGGTTCAGGATCAGGGGGCGGGGCATGGCAACAACTTTCCAGGGCGGCAACGCTGCGTGGCCGGCGCCGGCTGGGGCCAGCGCGCGGGTGCAGCGGTGCGGGTTCGAGTGGCGACGTTTTCCTCAGGCCCGGTGCGGGCCTCGACCGTCAAGCCTTGGGCGGGCGCTCAGGCAGCTTTGGCGCTGCGCTGGTCCAGGCCCTGGCCGGTGTGCCCGGCCAGGGGCCGCCGGGCAGCAGCGCCGGCAGCAGGCTGTGGGCGGCCATCGGGCCCCAAGGCGGCGCGCTGCCGCCGGCCGGGCCGTGGCCGGCATCCGACGCGGCGTCGCTGGCAGCGCCGTCCAGCGCCACCACCGTGGTGTCGCCCACGCCATGGTGGTGGCGCTCAAGGTCGCCGTGTTGGTGGGCTGCCGGCTGAGCAGCCGCATGTTTGAAAACGCTGGTGGCTTGCAGGTGCTGCAGCTGGCTGGCGCGCCAGGCCAGCAGGCTGTCCAGCCAGGCGGCCGTTGCGGGCTGATGTTCGACGGCCCGCTGCGCATCGGCCGCAGCCCGGTGCGTGTGGGTCGGCCCCAGCACCTGCACCAGCGCACCCGCGCAGCCCTGCAAGGCCAGCGCGAACAGCAGCAGCCACGCCAACACCTTCAAGGTGGGGCGACGGGCAGGCGCAAGGGGGCGGGCAGACATGGGGCTGGGGTGGGTGCGGTTCGCTCAAACAGGGCATACGGCCCCAGGGCGGGGCTGGATGCACAGCGGAGCAGGGGATCATCGCCGCTGGCTGTGACAGGGCGGTGTAGCCGGCCAGAAAAAAGGCGGCCCGCAGGCCGCCTTTTTGTATCGACTGAGCGGGTCGGCGGTCAGGCCGTCACGCCCTTCGCGACATCGGCGTATTCCGTGATCTGGTCGAAGTTCATGTAACGGTAGACCTTGGCGCCGTCGGCGTTGATCACGCCCATGTCGGCGTGGTATTCGGCCACCGTCGGCAAACGGCCCAGCTTCGAAGCAATCGCCGCCAGTTCGGCCGAGGCCAGGTAGACGAAGGTGTTCTTGCCCAGGCGGTTGGGGAAGTTGCGGGTGGACGTGGAGACCACCGTGGCGCCTTCCCGGACCTGCGCCTGGTTGCCCATGCACAGGCTGCAACCGGGCTGTTCGGTGCGCGCACCGGCCGCGCCGAAGTTGGCGTAATGGCCTTCCACGGTCAGCTGTTCCTGGTCCATCTTGGTGGGCGGGGCCACCCACAGCTTGACCGGGATGTCGCGCTTGCCTTCCAGCAGCTTGCTGGCCGCGCGGAAGTGGCCGATGTTGGTCATGCAACTGCCGATGAAGGCTTCGTCGATCTTGGTGCCGGCCACTTCAGACAGGAACCTGGCGTCGTCCGGGTCGTTCGGGCAGCACAGGATGGGTTCCTTGATGGTGTTCATGTCGATCTCGAGCACATGCGCGTACTCGGCATCGGCATCGGCTTCCAGCAGCGTGGGCGCGGCCAGCCATTCCTGCATCTTGGCGATGCGCCGTTCGATGCTGCGCTTGTCCTGGTAGCCCTGCGCAATCATGTTCTTCAACAGCACGATGTTGCTGTTCAGGTACTCGATGACGGGTTCCTTGTTCAGGCGCACCGTGCAGCCCGCAGCGCTGCGTTCGGCGCTGGCGTCGCTGAGCTCGAAGGCCTGTTCGACCTTCATGTTCGGCAGGCCTTCAATCTCCAGAATGCGGCCGCTGAATTCGTTGACCTTGCCCGATTTGGCCACGGTCAGCAAACCCTTCTTGATGGCGAACAGCGGAATCGCGTGCACCAGGTCGCGCAGCGTCACGCCGGGCTGCATGGTGCCGGTGAAGCGCACCAGCACGCTCTCGGGCATGTCCAGCGGCATCACGCCGGTGGCCGCGCCAAACGCGACCAAACCTGACCCGGCGGGGAAGCTGATGCCGATGGGGAAGCGGGTGTGGCTGTCGCCGCCGGTGCCCACGGTGTCGGGCAGCAGCATGCGGTTGAGCCAGCTGTGGATGATGCCGTCGCCCGGGCGCAGGCTGATGCCGCCGCGCTTGCTCATGAAGGCCGGCAGTTCGCGGTGGGTCTTCACGTCCACCGGCTTGGGGTAGGCGCTGGTGTGGCAGAAGCTCTGCATCACCAGGTCGGCGCTGAAGCCCAGGCAGGCCAGGTCTTTCAGCTCGTCACGGGTCATCGGCCCGGTGGTGTCCTGGCTGCCCACGCTGGTCATGCGCGGCTCGCAATAGGTGCCGGGGCGCACGCCCTGGCCTTCAGGCAAACCCACTGCGCGGCCGACCATCTTCTGCGCCACGGTGTAGCCGGCCTGGCTGGCGGCGGGCGGCGTGGGCAGGCGGAAAGTGGTGCTGGCGGGCAGGCCCAGAAATTCACGCGCCTTGGCCGTCAGGCTGCGGCCAATGATGAGGTTGATGCGGCCACCCGCCTGCACCTCGTCCAGGATCACGTCGCTGCGGATCTGGAATTCAGCCACCACCGCGCCGTCGCGCAGGATCTGCCCGTCGTAGGGCAGGATGTCGATGACGTCGCCCATCTCCAGCTTGCTCACGTCCACTTCGATGGGCAGCGAGCCCGAATCTTCCTGGGTGTTGAAGTAGATGGGCGCAATCTTGCCGCCCAGCGTGACGCCGCCAAAACGCTTGTTCGGCACGAAGGGGATGTCTTCACCGGTGGCCCACACCGCGCTGTTGGTGGCGCTCTTGCGGCTGGAGCCGGTGCCCACCACGTCGCCCACGTAGGCGATCAGGT
>JAYVBO010000600.1:0-2435 GCA_043750435.1 Betaproteobacteria bacterium
GGCGCGCGCGCGCCGGGCCCCTGCTGCATTTCCGGCCTGCGGCGGCATCGGGCCTTGCGGCATCATCCCCGGCGATGCTGTTCTTCTTGTTCCGCCGTCTGCTTGGCTATGCACTGACCTTGCTGGTCGCCTCGGCGGTGGTCTTCGCCTTGCTGGAACAACTGCCCGGCAACGCGGCCGAGTTGAAGCTGGGCGCCACCGCCACGCCCGAGACCCTGGCCGCGATGACCGCCCAGCTGGGCCTGGACCGCCCGCCGCTGGCCCGCTACGCCGCCTGGGTGGGTGGCTTGCTGCACGGCGTGACAGCGCGCAGCGCCAGCTACGACACCCCCACCGCCGAGCTCATCGCCCAGCGCCTGCAGGTCACCCTGCCGCTGGCCTTGCTGGCCATGGCGCTGACCACCGTGCTGGCGCTGAGCCTGGGCCTGTACGCCGCCGCGCGCCACCGGCGGGCCGGCGACACCGTGGTGATGGCGCTCAGCCAACTGGGCATTGCGGTGCCCAATTTCTGGTTCGCCATTCTGTTGATCCTGGTTTTTGCGGTGCAGCTGCAGTGGGTCAGCGCGGGCGGCTTTCCGGGCTGGACCGAGGATGACGGTGGCGGTCTTTGGGCCGGCCTGCAGGCCCTGCTGCTGCCGGCGCTGGCGCTGGCGCTGGTGCAGGCGGCCATCCTGGCGCGGGTGACGCGTTCGGCCGTGCTGGACGTGTTGCGCGAAGACTTCATGCGCACCGCGCGTGCCAAGGGCCTGACGCGACGCCAGGCGCTGTGGCGCCACGGCCTGCGCAACGCGCTGATTCCGGTGCTGACGGTGGCCGGCCTGCAGTTCGCCAACCTGGTCACCGGCACCATCGTGGTGGAAAACGTCTTCGTGCTGCCGGGCCTGGGCCGCCTGGTCTTCCAGGCCATCGCCAACCGCGACCTGGTGGTGGTGCGCGACGTGGTCATGCTGCTGATTGCCGGCGTGGTGGCCGTGAACGCGGCGGTGGACCTGCTGAGCCTGCTGATCGACCCGCGTTTGCGGCTGGCGACGCGCCCGCCTGCGGGTTCCGCATGAAAGCCCAGCCGCGCACCGGCCGCGCCTGGCGCCACCCCAGCTTCGCGCTGGGCGCCGTGCTGACGGCGCTGCTGGTGGCCGCCGCGCTGCTGTCGCTGGTCTGGCAGCCCTGGCCGCCGGGCGAGATCGACATCGCCGCCAAGCTGCAGCCGCCCACGGCCGCGCACTGGCTGGGCACCGACGGCCTGGGCCGCGACATCGCCAGCCAGTTGCTGGTCGGCGCCCAGAGCAGCATCGCCGTGGGCGTGGTGGCGGTGGCCATCGGCCTGCTGGCCGGCGTGACGCTGGGCGCGCTGGCCGCCGCCCAACAGGCCGCGCACCGGGGCTGGGTGGACACGCTGGTGATGCGCGTCTGCGACTTCACCTTCGCCTTCCCCGCGCTGCTGCTGGCCATCTTGCTGACCGCCGCCTACGGCCCAGGCCTGCTGATGAGCACCGTGGCCATCGGCATCTTCAACATCCCGGTCTTCGCGCGCATCACGCGCAACGCCGCGCTCAGCGTGTGGCAGCGCGACTACGTCACCGCCGCCCGCGCCGCCGGCAAAGGCCCGCTGGCCATCACCCGCGACCACGTGCTGCCCAACATCGCCAGCGGGCTGATCGTGCAGGCCACGATTGCGTTCGCCACAGCCATCCTGGCCGAGGCCGCGCTCAGCTACCTGGGCCTGGGCACCCAGCCACCACAACCCAGCTGGGGCCGCATGCTGGCCGACGCCCAGGCGCTGATGTTCCAGGCGCCGCTGCTGGCGCTTTACCCCGGCGGCGCCATCGTGCTCAGCGTGCTGGGCCTGAACCTGGTGGGCGACGGCCTGCGCGACCTGCTAGACCCCAGGCTGGCGCGGCAACGCTGAACCGCGCACCATCCACCCCCTCAACGATCGTCCTGCAATTACCCCTATGAAGATCGACTTCGTTTCCGACGTGGCCTGCCCCTGGTGCGCCGTGGGCCTGAACAGCCTGGAACAGGCCCTGGCCGAGGTGGCCGACAGCATCCCGGTGGAATTGCATTTCCAGCCCTTTGAGCTGAACCCCACCATGGACCCGGCCGGCGCCGACGCCGGCGAATACCTGAAAGCCAAATACGGCATGGGCGACGCGCAACTGGCGCAGAACCGCAGCAATATCCGCGAACGCGGCGCCGCGGTGGGCTTCCAGTTCGGCGACCGCCTGCGGGTCTGGAACACCTTCGACGCCCACCGCCTGCTGCACTGGGCCGGCTTGCAGCCGCAGCCAGACGCGCAACGCCGCCTGAAGCACGCGCTGCTGCAGGCCTACCACGGTGACGGCCGCAACCCCAGCGACCCGGCCGTGCTGAAGGACCTGGTGGCCGGCCTGGGCCTGGACGCTGCCGACGCCGCCGAGGTGCTGAACAGCGAGCGC
>JAYVBO010000601.1:0-12932 GCA_043750435.1 Betaproteobacteria bacterium
TCAGCGGGCTGTCGCCGCGTCAGTGCATAGAAGACCACCAGCAGGGCTACGCCGCCCAGCAGCGCCGAGCCAACAGCCCAGACCCGGGGGTCGACCCGGGTGGCAATCCAGTCCAATTGCGGCCCGCCGACGGCCAGCGCCACGCTGGCCAGCAACACGGCCACGCCGACCACGCCCAGCCGCGCAATCAGCCGGGCCAGCTCGCTGGCGCCGGCTTCGGCGCCCAGGGGCTGCTTGTGGCGTGTAGGGGCTTGCAGGTCGCTCATTCGGGGCTGTCGTGTTGGCGGTGTCCAGGCTGGACCGTGGCTTCAATTGTCGGCAGCTGCCCCAGCAGCATCGGCTCGAATTGGCCGACATTAAGCCCGCTATTCAGCCTGGCCGACCGCGGCCGTTGCGGCAGCGCCCGCCCGCTGGGACAGCACCACGCAGCCGCTGGCCAGCACGGCGCAGCCGGCCGCGGCCCAGAACACCGCTGCGTAGCCCAGGTGCGATATCAACCAGCCACCGCCCACGCCACCCAGCACGCCCGACAGGCCATAGCCCAGCGTCGTGTACAGGGCCTGGCCGCGCCCGCGCAAGCGGCCCGGGAAGTGGCGCTGCACCAAGGCGATGCAGGCCGCGTGGTGGGCCGCAAAGGTGATGGCGTGGGCCATTTGCGCCAGCACCAGCACGGGCATCCAGACGCCGCCAGCGGCGATGGCTGCGAAGCGCAGGGCCGTGGCGCTAGCCGACACCTGCAGCCAGCCGTGGGCCGTCAGCCAGCGGTACCAGCGGCCCTGGGTGGCGAAGAAAACAATCTCGACCGCCACGCTCACCGCCCACAGCGCGCCCACGGCGGCCTTGCCGTAGCCCAGGCTGACGAGGTAGAACAGCCGCGATGAAACCGACAGAGCCCCACATGCGCACGCGGCCGTAGCGGCCGGGGTCCACGCCGTCGGCGGTGTGCAGCAAATGGGCCAGCATGGCTTCAGACAGCGGCACCACGCCGCTGTTGGCGATGAACAAGCAGGCCACCACGGCCGCCACCGGCACCGCCGACTGCACACCCAGCAAGCCCAGCGCCGACAACAGCGCGCCCGCAGCCGCCAGGCGTATCAGTTCAACGCGACGGCCGCTGTGGTCGCCGCACCAGCTCCAGGCGTAGGGCGCGAAGACACGCGTCCACGACTGCAGCGACGCAAGGCCACCAATGGCCAGCGTGCTGAAACCCAGCGACTGGAACCACAGCGGCGCATAGGGGTTGAACAGCCCGATGGCCGCGAAGTAGGTCAGCGACAGCGCACCGTAGCGCGCCAGCGCGGGTGGCTTGGGCGAAGGCGCGGCCGCCGTCATCCCGCCGATGCGGCGATGGCCGGCACCGGCAACTGCACGTCGCCGCACTGCGCGCGGTGGCGCAGGGCGTGGTCCATCACCACCAGGGCCAGCATGGCCTCGGCGATGGGCGTGGCACGTATGCCCACGCAGGGGTCGTGGCGGCCGTGGGTTTCCACCGTGGTGGCGGCGCCGGCGCGGTCGATGCTGGGCCGCGGCAGCCGGATGCTGCTGGTCGGCTTGATGGCGATGCTGACCACCAAGTCTTGCCCGGTGCTGATGCCACCCAGCACGCCGCCAGCGTGGTTGGTCTCGAAGCCCTGCGGGCTCAGCGCGTCACCGTGGGTGCTGCCGCGTTCGCTGACGGTGGCGAAGCCGCTGCCGATCTCGACACCCTTGACCGCGTTGATGCCCATCATGGCGTAGGCGATGTCGGCGTCCAGCTTGTCAAACAGCGGCTCGCCCAGGCCGGCGGGCACGCCGGTGGCGCGGACTTCGATGCGCGCGCCGCAGCTGTCACCGGCCTTGCGCAGCGCGTCCATGTGGGCTTCCAGCGCCGGCACGATGGCCGCGTTGGGCGCGAAGAAAGGGTTGTGCGGTATGTGTTCGGTGCTGTCGAAGGGGATGGCGATTTCACCCAAAGCGCTCATCCAGCCGACGAAGCGCGTGCCGTGCTTTTCCAGCAGCCACTTCTTGGCCACGGCGCCGGCCGCCACCATGGGCGCGGTCAGGCGCGCGCTGCTGCGGCCACCACCGCGCGGGTCGCGCTGGCCGTATTTGCGCCAGTAGGTGTAGTCGGCGTGGCCGGGGCGGAAGGTGTCCAGCAAATTGCCGTAGTCCTTGCTGCGCTGGTCGGTGTTGCGGATCAGCAAGCAGATCGGCGTGCCCGTGGTCAGGCCTTCGTAGACGCCGGACAGGATTTCCACCGCGTCGGGCTCGTTGCGCTGGGTCACATGGCGGCTGGTGCCCGGTCGCCGACGGTCCAGGTCATGCTGGATGTCGGCTTCGCACAGCGCCAGGCCGGGCGGGCAGCCGTCGATGACGCAACCGATGGCCGGGCCGTGGCTTTCGCCGAAATTGGTGACGCGAAACAGTTCGCCGAAGGTGCTGCCGGACATGGGCCGTGGGGATTTCAGGGGAACGGTGGGAGCCCCGAATTCTAGGCCGTGCTCAGGCTGCAGCGCCCTCGGCGGGCAGCAGCAGGTGCAAGGGCGGGTGCCGGGCGTGGCGCACCGTGTCGCGGCCCTGGGCCTTGGCCTCGTAGCAGGCGGCGTCGGCGGCGGCCAGCCAGGCGGCCACGTCGTCGATGCCCGCGTCCAGGCCGGCCACGCCGATGCTGATGCCCAGACTCAGGGTTTCGCCGCGCCAGGCGATGCGCAGATCGGCCACGGCCTTGCGGATGTCTTCGGCCACGCGGCTGGCCACCTCCAGCGAGCAGCGCTCCAGCAGCACGGCGAACTCGTCGCCACCCAGCCGGGCCAGCAGGTCGCCCTCACGGATGCAGCCCTCACAGATCTGCGCCACTGCCCGCAGGGCGGCGTCGCCGGCGGCGTGGCCGTGCTGGTCGTTGATGGGCTTGAAGCGGTCCAGGTCCAGCATCAGCAGCGCGGCGGGCGCGGCGGGCGCGGCCTGCGGTCCGGCGGCCACGATGTCGTCCAGCTTCAACTGCAGGGCCTTGCGGTTGGCCAGGCCGGTCAAGAGGTCGTGCGTGGCGGCCCATTCCAGCTGGCCACGCTGCACCACCATCTCGCTGACGTCGTTGAGGATCCAGATGGTGCCGGCCGACGCGTCGTCCCAGTCCACCGGCCGCCCGGACAACTGACCCCAGAACGGCTCTTTGCCGGCGCGCAGGAAACGCACCTCGCCGACGAAGAGCTCGCGCTTGCCGAAGGCCTGGCCGACCATGGGGCCGATGCGCGCGTAGTCTTCACTCGACGCGTAGATGACCTGCGCCGGCTGACCCAGCAATTCGGCTTCGGGCCGGCCCAACAGGCGGCAGGCCTGCGGACTGACCAGTTCCAGGCGCCGATCGCGGGTGAGCAAAATGCCCATGGGCGCGGCGGCCATCACCGATTGCAGTTGCCGCAGCACGCGGGCGTTGCCCACTTCCAGGCTGCGTTGCTCGCCGACCACGCGGCGCAGCACCTCGGCCAGTTGGCCAACTTCGCCGCCGCCTTCGGGCCAGCCCGCGTCGGCCGCCAGCGCAGGGTCGAACAGCCGCTCGGCGCGCTGACCCAACTGGCGCAGCGGTTTCAGCAAGATCCACAGCACCAGCAAGGTGGCCAGCGCAAGGGCCGCCGCCACCGTCGCGGCCGTCTTCAGCGCATGCAGGCGCGCCGCACCCAGCGGCGCCAGCACCTGTGTGCGCGGCTGCAAACGCCACAGCAACCAGTTGGCCGTGGGCAGCGCGGCAACGGCGGCCAGGTCGTTCTCGCCGCTGACCGCCAAGCCAGCTTGCTGCACCACCCGGCCATGGGCCTGCCACTGTTCCAAAGGCGCCGTCAGCCGGCTCTCGGCTTCCAACGTCAAGCCCAGCAAACGCGCGTCGGGGTGGGCCACGATCCTGCCGCTGGCGTCGGTCAGCACCACCAGCGCGCCCTCACCGGGCTTGCCACGGGCATCGGGCCTGCCGCCGCCGGCCAGGCCCGCCAGCATCGGGTGCGAACGCAAGCGGATGGAACCGCCCAGCACGCCGATGACACGCCGCTGCGCGATCAGCGGGGCCACGATGACCAACAGCGGTTCGGCGTTGATGCGGCCGATGATGATTTCGGAGACCACGGCCTGGGCCTGGGCCACGGCCGCACGGAAGTAGGCGCGGTCGGCCACCGTGATGCTGCTGGGCCGGAAGCCGCGCTCGTCGTGCATTACCAGCACGCGACCATCCAGGCCGGCAACGAAGACGTTGTCGAACTGCGAGCGCAACAGTGGCCGTTCGCGCAACAGGCCTTCCAGTTGCTTGGGCTCGGCCAGCATGGCCGCCGTGATGTCGCGACCCACCACGCCCAAAGCCGCGATCTGCGAGCGCACGCGGCCTTCGACCATAGCCGCATCGCGGCGGGCTTCGCGAATTTCCAGGCCCTCGCGGTCGCTGAGGGTGTCGCGTTCGGCGTGCTCCAGCAAGGCCCAGCCGGTGACGCCGACTGCCGTCAGCAAGGCCAGCAATGACAGCAGCACCAGCTTCACTTGCAGGAGCTGGTACCAGGGGGGGGCGCTTGGAAAAGCTGGGCATGGGCATGGGCACCGCGCCGCGGTCGTCACGGCTCTGCCCACGGTATCGACCAGCCGGCGGGAAAGCTGAGCGCCGCCGGGTGGGATTCAGCCGCTGGCCGTGTCCTCGGCGGGCCAGTCGCGGATGTAGGCCTTGAGCATGCGGTTCTCGAAGTCCTGGGCATCGACGACCGTCTTGGCCACGTCATAGAACGAAATCACGCCCATCAGCGTGCTGCGGTCCAGCACGGGCATGTAGCGCGCGTGTTGCAGCAGCATCATGCGGCGCACTTCGTCGACTTCAGTTTCGGGCGTGCAGGTCAGCGGGGCGTCGTTCATCACGGTGCGCACGATGCGCGTGCCTACCGTGCCGCCGTTGGCGACCACGGCCTGTATGACTTCGCGGAAGGTCAGCATGCCCACCAGGTCGCCGTGCTCCATCACGACCAGTGAACCGATGTCGAGCTCAGACATGATCTTGGCTGCTTCGGCCAACAGCAGATCGGGCTGGACCGTGTAGAGCGTGTTGCCCTTGACGCGCAGGATGTCGGTGACTTTCATTTTGCCCCCAGGCTCGCTAGCGCTCGCCACCCCCCGAGGGGGCCGTCCGCCAACGGCCCGGCTACAGCCGGTTCCGTGGCGGGAAGCTTGGTCGCGGGTCAAGCTGGCGGACGCGATCTTATCGCCCACAATGCATCATGCCTGGACATTCAGACCCCGGTTTCGACACCCTCGCGCTGCACGCCGGCGCGGCGCCCGACCCCGCCACCGGCGCCCGCGCCGTACCCATCCACCTGACCCCCAGCTTCGTCTTCGAGAGCAGCGAACACGCGGCCAGCCTGTTCAACCTGGAACGCAGCGGCCACGTCTACAGCCGCATCAGCAACCCGACCAACGCGGTGCTGGAAGAGCGCATCGCGGCGCTGGAAGGCGGCGTCGGCGCGGTGGCCACGGCCAGCGGGCAGGCCGCGTTGCACCTGGCCATCACCACGCTGGCCGGCGCGGGTTCGCACATCGTCGCCAGCAGTGCGCTCTACGGTGGCAGCCACAACTTGTTGCACTACACGCTGGCGCGTTTCGGCATCCAAACCACCTTCGTCAAGCCCGGTGATGTGGACGCCTGGCGCGCCGCCATCCGCACCGAAACCAAGCTGCTGTTCGGCGAGACCCTGGGCAACCCGGGCTTGGACGTGCTGGACATTCCCACGGTCAGCGCCATCGCCCACGAGGCCGGCGTTCCCCTGCTGGTGGACAGCACCTTCACCACGCCGTGGCTGATGAAGCCCTTCGACCACGGCGCCGACCTGATCTACCACTCGGCCACCAAATTCCTCGGCGGCCACGGCACAGTCATCGGCGGACTGGTTGTCGATGGCGGTCGTTTCGACTGGCACCGTGCCGATCGTTTTCCCGAGCTGAACCAGCCCTACGCCGGCTTCCACGGCATGGTCTTCAGTGAAGAAAGCACCGACGGCGCCTTCTTGCTGCGCGCCCGCCGCGAAGGCCTGCGCGACTTCGGCGCCTGCATGAGCCCGCACACCGCCTGGCTGATCTTGCAGGGCATCGAAACCCTGCCGCTGCGCATGGCGCGGCACGTCGAGAACACACGCAAGGTCGTCGCCTTCCTGGCCGAGCACGCCATGGTGTCGGGCGTGGGCTACCCGGAACTGGAAGGCCACCCCAGCCACGTGCTGGCGAAGAAGTTGTTGCCCCGCGGCTGCGGTGCGGTCTTCAGCTTCGACTTGAAAGGCTCACGCCAACAAGGCAAGGCCTTCATCGAAGCGCTGAAAATCTTCAGCCACCTGGCCAATGTGGGCGACTGCCGCAGCCTGGTCATCCACCCCGCCAGCACCACGCATTTCCGCATGGACGATGCGGCGCTGGTGGCCGCCGGCATCACGCCGGGGACGATACGGTTGAGCATCGGACTGGAAGATGCTGACGACCTGATCGACGACCTGAAGCGGGCTTTCAAAGTGGCGGAGAAGGCCGCATGAAGCTCACCGTGAATGGCCCCAATGGTTCCAGTGGCCCCCGGTCGGCCTACGCCTACACCGGCGGCAAGCCCTTCGACGCCACCCTGCCCTGCGTGGTTTTCGTGCACGGCGCGATGAACGACCACAGCGTGTGGACGCTGCTGGCGCGCTGGTGCGCCCACCACGGCCACAGCGTGCTGGCCGTGGACCTGCCCGGCCACATGCGCAGCGACGGCCCCGCGCTGACCAGCGTTGAAGCCATGGCCGACTGGCTGCTGGCAGTGATGAATGCTGCCGGCGTTCGGCGCGCCACGCTGGTCGGCCACAGCATGGGTTCGCTGGTGGCGCTGGCCGCCGCCGCGCAAGCGCCCGAACGCGCCACCGCCCTGGCCCTGCTGGGCACTTGCGTGCCGATGCCGGTGCCGCAGGCGCTGCTCGATTTGTCACTGAGCGACCCGCTGGCCGCCATAGACCGCGTCGTCACTTTTTCCTTCTCGACGTTGGCCGCGAAGCCGTCTTACCCGGGCCCGGGCGTGTGGCTGCGCGGCGCGGCGCGTGCGCTGATGCGCCAGGTGCTGGCCGCGCAAGCCGACGCCGCGCTCTTCCACACCGACTTCACGGCCTGCAACGCCTACGTTGAAGGCCTGGTGGCGGCCCGGCAGGTGGACTGTCCGGCCCATCTGCTGCTGGGCCAGTTCGACCAGATGACCAGCCCTAAAGGCGCGCTGGTGGTGGCCCAGGCGCTGCAGGCTCAGGTGCACCGCGTGCCGGCCGGCCACCAACTGATGGCCGAATGCCCGGATGCGGTTCTGCACACCTTGCGCCTTGTTTTACGCAGCGCTACGGACATAACGGCCGCAGCGGCCGTGGCCGGGCGCTAGTATCCCCACACCCCCCCTCCCCCCTTCTCACCCGTCAGGATCCGCCATGTCCACCAACACGCAGCGCCTTCTTCCCGTCGCCAGCCTGGCCTTGTTGATGGCCAGCGCCACGCTGCCGGCCTTGGCCGCCAGTTCGGCTTCGTCCGAGGCTTCAGGCAGCGCGTCCACCTCGGTGGGCAGCCTGTCGAATTCGGTGGGCAAGTCCAGCGACAGTTCCTCCGGCAAGGACAAGGCCGTGGCCGAAGGCGAATACCGCGTCATCGAAGTGGCGGCGCTGGCCGACCAGCCCGGCATGCTGCGCGTGCAGTTGCAGGCCGCCGCCGACGACAGCGTCAGCGGTGAACTCTTCCTGACCCTGCCGCAAGACGCCGTCGCCCGCGGGCAATTGGTCAGCGGCGCCGTGGTCACTGCCAAGCACCGCGCCTACGGTGTGGAATTCGCGGCCAGCGCCACGCGCCTGCCCTTCTTCCTGGTGATGCGCGACGACTGGTTCCGCGAACTGGACAGCAAGCCGGTCGTGCTCTGAACTTCGCACCCCGCGCCGGGCTGGCGGCGGCCGCGCTGCTGGCCGGTCTGTGCGCACCGTGGGTTCCCGCCGAGGCCAGCGCCTTGCGCCTGTGCGCGGGACCCGACGGCATCAGCCCCGCCGACAAAGACCGCCTCTTTCGTTTCGCCGCCATCGTCAAGGCTGAGCTCGACCAGTCGGGTGAACGCCTGGCGCTGATCGCCCGTTCGGGCCTGGACCTCAGCCGCTTCGGCGCCCGCTATTCACACGCCGGCCTGACGCTGAAGGCCAGCGCCAACACACCCTGGTCGGTGCGCCAGCTGTACTACGCCTGCGACGAAGAACGCCCGCACCTCTACGACCAGGGCATGGCAGGCTTCGTGCTGGGCACCGACGAGCCAGCGGTGGGCTATATCTCGCTGGTCTTTCTGCCACCGGCCGCCGCCAGTGCGCTGGAAGCCACCGCCCTGGACAACCGCCAGGCGCTGCAGGTGCTGAACGCCCGCTACAGCGCCAACGCCTACCCCTACAGCCTGCAGTACCAAAATTGCAACCAGTGGGTGATGGAGGTGCTGGCCCTGGCCTGGGCACCGCTGTCAGTGACCGCCAACGCGCGGCAAGACGCCCAGCAATGGCTGAAGGCGCGCGGCTACGCGCCCAGCGTGATGGACGTGGGTTCGCGGATGCTGATGGCGCTGGGCAATGTCATGCCCTGGCTGCACAGCGACGACCACCCTGAGGCCGATCTGGCGCGCGCCCTCTACCGCGTCAGCATGCCGGCTTCCATCGAAGCCTTCGTGCGCCAGGAAGTGCCGGCCGCCAGCCGCGTCGAGATCTGCCACAACCGGCGCCAGGTGGTGATCCACCGCGGCTGGGACGCCATGGCCGAGGGCTGCGAACCGGGCGAGGGCGACACCGTCATCGTGCTGGACTGAGTTCCCAGGGCCGCTAGAGGCCCAGCGCTTCGCCCAGCGTCTGCCGGTCCCAGCCCGTGCGCATGCGGAAGGCCACCGTGGCCGCGCCGGGCGCCAGCAGCGTGCGGTCAACCAGCGGCGTCAGCAGCGTGGTGGCCGGGTCACACAGCAGCACCAGGCGCGCGGTGTCGCCTTCGTCCAGCCGCGACACCCAGTCCAGTTTGGTCAGCAGGTCGGCCACCGGTTCCAGTTGCAGCGGATTGGTGCGCAATCGTTCGGCCAGGGCGGTCAGCGACAGGCCCCGCTCAGGGCCTGTGCGCGCGTCGGCCAGGCGGCGCAGCACAGCCAGTGCCAGCTCGAAGGTCCAGCCCGGCGTGAGGGCCACGCTGGCCACGCGCATCTGCAAGCTGGGCGCGTAGGCCGCGATCACCGCGCCCAGCAACACGATCACCCAGCCCAGGTAGATCCACAACAGCAAGATGGGCACGGTGGCGAAGGCGCCATAGACCGCCGAATAGGTGGGCACCGAGGCCACATACCAACCCAGGCCCTTCTTGGCCAGTTCGAAGGCCAGGGCCACAAACAGACCACCGGCCCAGGCGTGGCGCCAGCGCACGGCCGTGTTGGGCACGTAGTGGAAGAGCCCGGCGGTGGCGCCGGCCATCAGCATGAACTGGGCAAGCTCCAGCACGATCTCGACGCCGCCCGGCATGGCCGCCACCAGCCCACGCGAGGCCGACAGCGCGTAGGACGTCAGCGACAGACTCAGCCCCAGCGCCAGCGGCCCCAGCGTCAGACCGGTCCAATAAACCAGAATGCGCTGCGCGAAGGGCCTGGGCGTGCGCACGCGCCAGATGGCGTTCAACGTGCGGTCTATGGTGAATACCAGAGCCAGCGCCGTGGCCACCAGCAGCAGCAAACCCACCGTGCCCATGCCGCGCGCCTTGCCCGCGAACAGGGTCAAGGAATGCAGCACCGGCTTGGCGATGGAGTCGGGCACCAGGTTCTGCAGGAAGTATTTCTGCAGCGCGTTCTCGAAGCCCGCAAACATCGGGAAGGCGGTGAACACGGCCAGCATCACCGTCACCAGCGGCACCAAAGAAATCAGTGTGGTGAAGGTCAGGCTGCCCGCGGTCTGGCCCAGTCGGTCTTCGCGGAAGCGCAGGCGCAGCGTGCGCAGGGTTTCGTACCAGGGCCAGGTGCGCAGGGTCTGCAGCAGGAGGGGGACCTGGGCGCGGGCCCGTTCGACTAGGCTGAGCGCATGGCTGGGGGCAAGATTCATGCGGTCTATGATGACAGGATGACCTTGAGCACCCTGTCCGACACCCTGCCCAGCAACGCGCCCGACCGGGTGGTGCGCACCACCCGCGCCGTGGCCCTGGCGGCCCTTATCGCCCTCATCGCCCTGGGCCTGGCCTGGGAACTGTGGCTGGCGCCCACCGGGCGCGGCACCTTGGCGCTGAAGGTGCTGCCCTTGGTGTTCTGCGTGGCCGGCCTGTGGCGCCACCGCATGTACACCTTCCGTTGGCTGAGCCTGCTGATCTGGCTGTATGTGATGGAAGGCGTGGTGCGCGCCACCAGCGAATCCGGCCTGGGCGCCGCGCTGGCGCTGGCCGAGGTGGTGCTGAGCCTGCTGCTGTTCGCGGTGGCTGGGATCTACATCCGCTGGCGTTTGCGCAACGGGGCGCTGCTGGCGGCGGCTGGCACATGAGCGCCGAGCTGCTGGCCGACCTGCGTGCAGCCGTCAGCGCCGCGCAGGTGCTGACCGAAGGCGACCTGACGGCCTGGGAACAGGACTGGCGGCGGCGCTGGCGCGGCAAGGCGCTGGCCGTCGTGCGGCCGGGCAGCACGGCCGAGGTCGCAGCCGTGGTGCGGGCCTGCGTGGCCCACCGCGTGGCCATCGTGCCGCAAGGCGGCAACACCGGCCTGGTCGGTGGCGGTGTGCCCGACGGCAGCGGCACGCAGGTGCTGCTGAGCCTGCAGCGCATGAACCGCATCCGCGCCATCGACGAAGCCAACCTGACCCTCACCGCCGACGCCGGCTGCGTGTTGCAAGCGGCGCAGCAGGCCGCCCGAGCGCAAGGCCTGCTGCTGCCGCTGAGCCTGGCCGCCGAGGGCAGTTGCACGCTGGGCGGCAACCTGGCCACCAACGCGGGTGGCACCCAGGTGCTGCGCTGGGGCAACACGCGCGACCTCTGCCTGGGCCTGGAAGTGGTGACGGCGCAGGGCGAGATCTGGGAAGGCCTGTCGGGCCTGCGCAAGGACAACACCGGCTACGACCTGCGCGACCTGTACATCGGCAGCGAAGGCACGCTGGGCATCATCACCGCCGCGACCATGAAGCTGGCGCCCCTGCCGGCGGCCACCACCACCGCCCTGGCTGCCTGCGCCACGCTGGAAGACTGCGTGGCGCTGTTGAAGTTGGCGCGCGCCCGCCTGGGCGCCGGACTGACCGGCTTCGAAGCGATGGGCCGGGTCGCGCTGGACCTGGTGGTGCAGCATTTCCCTGCGCTGCCCAACCCCCTGCCCACCGCGCCGTGGACGGTGCTGCTGGAACAAAGCGACAGCGAAGGCGAGGCGCAAGCCCGCGCCCGCTTCGAAGCCCTGCTGGGCGCCGCGCTGGAAGCCGGGCTGGTGGTGGATGCGGTGGTGGCCGAGAGCCTGGCGCAGTCGAAAGCGCTGTGGCAGGTGCGCGAATCGCTGCCGCTGGCGCAGGCCGAAGACGGCGTAAACATCAAGCACGACATCTCGGTACCGGTGTCGTCGATCGCCGCTTTTTGCGCGCGCAGCGACGCCGCGCTGCAGCGCTACCTGCCCGGCGTGCGCCTGGTCAATTTCGGCCATTTGGGCGACGGCAATCTGCACTACAACGTGCAGGGCCCGGTGGGCGCCAACGCGGCGCAATTCCTGGCCGAACACGAGCACGCGGTGAACACCATCGTCTTCGATGCGGTGGCCGAATTCGGCGGCTCTTTCTCGGCCGAGCACGGCATCGGGCTGCTGAAGCGCGATGAGCTGGCGCTGCGCAAGTCGCCGGTGGCTTTGGGCCTGATGCGCGCCATCAAGGCGGCGCTGGACCCGCTGGGCTTGATGAACCCAGGCCGGGTGATCTAGCCCGCTACTGCAGCGGCCCGTCCAGGCCGCGCGGCACGGGCAGCGCCATGGTTTCGATGCCCTCTTCCTGCAGCGCGCTGCGCTCGTCAGGCGTGGCCTGGCCGCGGATGCCGCGCTGCGGCGTTTCACCGTAATGGATGCGGCGCGCCTCTTCAGCAAAGCGCGGGCCCACGTCTTCGGTGTTGGCCACCAGGTGGCGCACCGTGGCCAGCCAGGCGGCTTGCAGATCGGGTGGCGCTGCAGGCTTCGCGACGGGCGCGGCTGCGCTCTCAGTGACGGCAGCGGTTGCAGGCGGTGTTTCACGCGCGCCGGACAGGTTCAAGCGCGGCGCCGATGGCATGCGCGTGATCAGCTTGTCGGCGCACATCGGGCACTCGATCAGGCTGCGGCCGTTCTGCGACATGAAGTCTTCGTCGGAACCGAACCAGCCCTCGAAGCCGTGGCCGTTGTGGCAGCGTAGATCCAGCACTTTCATCGTGCGGCGATCATAGGCTGGCGGCTTCGGCGGCGCTGAGCCAGGTCAAGGGCCGCAGCCCCGATTGCGCACGCGCCAACCAGGCCAGGCCGATCTGCGTCTTCACGTCGGGCAGTTCGTCACGCGCCGACAAGGCTTCCAGTTCAGCCGGCGTCATCAGCACCGTTTCGACGAATTCGCCTTCGTCCAGTTGCGTGGCCCCTGCCACCAAGCCGCGCGCAAACCACAGCCAGATGCTTTCGCTGGAATAGGCGGCGGCGTTGTGGATTTCGCCGCCGTAGGCCCATTCAGCGGCCGTGTAGCCGGTTTCTTCCAGCAGTTCGCGCATGGCGCAGGCGATGGTCTTCTCAGCCGCTTCCAGCTTGCCGGCCGGCCACTCCAGCAGCACTTTCTGCAGCGGATACCGGTATTGGCGCACCAACACGCAGCGGCCGTCGTCGAGCAAGGGAATCACCGCCACGGCGCCTGCATGCTGGATGTATTCGCGCGTGGCAGCGCTGCCGTCGGGCAGGCGCACATCGTCTTTGCGGACTTCCAGAAAACCGC
>JAYVBO010000602.1:0-5668 GCA_043750435.1 Betaproteobacteria bacterium
TCATGTTGACCATCTCCTCGACCGGGTTCACGTTGCTGTAGGTGACATAGCCATCGGCGTCAGCGCTGGGGTGCTTGGGGTCCAGCACGCGGCGCCCGGGTGACTGGTCTTCGGTGATGTTCGACACCCGCACGCCAGCGCTGGCCTCGCGCTGCGCCACATTGCCCATCAGCGTGGTCTGGAACACCACCTGGCGCGCCTTGTAGGCCTTGCCGTCGGGGCCGGCCACGGTGTCCACGTTGGCCAGGTTGGAGGCCACGGTGTTCAGGCGCTGGCTTTGCGCACTGACGGCGCTGCCGGCCACATCGAAAATTCTGAGCATGCTCATGGCTTACTCCGCATCAGGCTTGGTTGTGGCTCTTCATCGCGTCCAGCGTGGTGCGCAGGCTGGCATTGATGAAGCGCAGGGTGGACTCGTACTTCACCGCGTTGTCGATGAAGGCGCTGCGTTCGCGGTCCATGTCCACGCTGTTGTTGTCCAGATGGGTCTGGCTGGGCACGGCGTAGCGCAACACGGGAACGGCGGTGCCGGCGCTGTCGCCGCGCATCACGCCCTGCGCAATGCCTTCGCCCACGGCGTTGTTGCCGCTGGCCGCGCGCAGCGTGGCAGCGAAGTCGAAATCACGCGCCTGAAAGCCGGGCGTGTCGGCGTTGGCAATGTTGCTGGCGATCAGCCGCTGGCGCTCGGCGCGCAAAGACAGGGCCTGGGAGTGGAACTCCAGGCTGTCGGTCAGGCGGTTGATCATGGCGGGCTCCTTGCTGGGCGGTGGCGCTTGCATCAGGGTGCAAACCGCTCACGGCATGCTGGGCATTCTGGGCAGCAAGGCCCCGAACCTGAGCGGGAATAAGCGGCGGTTTGCACGCCTATTTGTCGTCAGTTCGGGCTGGCTGCGCCGATAGAGTGGGCAGCGTGAAAAAGTCCCCTCCCCTTACCCTGCCTGCCTGGCGTTGGCTGCCGCCTTTGGTGGCCTGCGCGGTCCTGGCGGCGCTCAACACTGTCCAGGCACAGGTGCCGCCCCAGGTGCCGCCCGAGACGCTGGCGCGCGGCATCGCCCTGGTCACCGAGGCTGCGCTGGTGCTGGCCCCGGCGGGCGCCCGCGTGCTCGTGGAAGCCGGCAACCTGGACCTGCGGCTGACCCTGGCGCCCTGCGCCCGTGTCGAACCCTATCTACCGGCCGGCACGCCTACCTGGGGCCACACCCGTCTGGGCCTGCGCTGCGCCGACGGCCGGGCGCGCTGGAATGTCTTCATGCCCTTGAATGTGCAGGTCGTGGCGCCGGCCATGGTCGCCGCTTCGGCGCTGCCGGCCGGTGTGCCCCTGACCGCTGCGCAGCTCAAGCGGGTGGAAGTCGACTGGTCGGTCTCTTCGTCACCGCTGTTCGACCGTGTCGAGCCCTTGCTGGGCCGCAGCCTGGCCCGCCCCTTGATGGCCGGGCAAGCCGTGCAATCAACCCAATTGCTGGCCCGGCAGTGGTTTGCGCCGGGCGACACGGTGCGCATCCAGGCTTCGGGCGCCGGTTTTTCCGTCGTTGGCGAAGGCCAGGCCCTGGGCCCCGGTGTCGAAGGCAAGACCGTGCGGGTGCAGACTGACAATGGCCGCGTGTTGCTGGGCAAGCCCATCGGCGACCGCTGCGTGGAGGTCGTGCTGTGATGCCCTATCGGTCGACGTGCCCCGTTTTTCGTGGGGCAATTGAAAAAAAATGTTCAAGCCCGCTAAAGTTCCGAATCGTCGCGTCCGATAGAGCGTCTATGTCGTTGGGTTAGCACCCCTGCTGTGCCCCTGACAGGAGTTCATCACCATGAAAATCGGTCCTCTCAATAATCAGCCCGTGACCACGCAACCAGCCGAACGCAAAGGTTCGTCTGCCACTGCCACCACGGGTTCCGAGTCCAGCACCCAGGTCGCCTTGTCCACGGCGGCCACTGCGTTGGCGGGCTCGTCTTCGGAAACCAGCTTTGACGCCAAGAAAGTCGAGCGGATAGCGCAAGCCATCCGCGACGGCAAGTTCAAGGTCAATGCCGATGCGATCGCTGACAAGCTGCTCGTGAACGCCCAGGAACTGCTCGGCCGCAAAGCCAACTGACCCGGTCCGGCACTGCCATGATGTCTGCCCCGAACGAGCGCCGCGCCTTGCAACTGGCCACTGAATTGGAACGTCCACTGGCTGCCGTCGAGGCGCAGTTGGGCGCGCTGGCACAGGCCCTGACGCAACAGGACGCCGAAGCGGTTGCCCGGGCTGCGGCCGACCTGCACGCCGCGCTGGCCGCCGCCGTCGAGCAGTTCACCCGCGCCGCGCGCAATGGCGGCGTGCCGCCGCCGCTGCGCCAACGCCTGGCCCTGGCCAGCGGACAGGTGGCCGCCCAGCGCGAAGCCCTGGCCCGCGCCACCGCCTCGCTGGACCGCGCCATGGACGTGCTGATGCCGCGCCAGGCCGCCAGCGGCCTGTATTCCGCCTTCGGCGGGATCGACCGCACATCCGGTCACGGCGGCAGCGTGCAGGCCTGAAGGCCTGAGCCCGCCATCCGGTTTTCCGGGCGCTGCACCGCGCCCACACGCTGAGAGCGGCCTGCGGGCCGCTCGCTTGTTTTCCGGCCCCAGGCTGGCGCCCGGCAGCCGGGCACCCGTTCGCTAGAATCCGCCGCGCCACGATGCGCTGGCGCATCCCGGGCGAACCGCCGCCCCACCGCTCCGATGCCCGCGATGTCAGCCCCATCGAATGCCGCCGGCGCCCGCACGCCGCTGCCGCTCTGGGTGCTGATCCTGCTGGTCCTGATGGCCCTGATCTGGTTCGGCACGCTGGACGCCCGCCACCTGCTGCGCTCGGACGAAGGCCGCTACGCCGAAATCGCCCGTGAAATGGCCGCCACTGGCGACTGGGTGACCATCCGCTACCAGGGCCTGAAGTACTTCGAGAAGCCACCACTGCACCTGTGGATGACGGCGCTGGCCTACGAGCTGTTCGGCGTCGGCGACTGGCAGTCGCGCCTGTGGGTGGCCCTGAGTGGGGCGCTGGGCGTGGTGCTGACAGCGCTGGCCGCGCAGCGCTGGTTTGCTGGCGGCTTGCTGGCCGCACTGGTGCTGATCGCGGCGCCCACCTGGAACATCGCCAGCCATTTCAATTCGCTGGACATGGGCGTGTCGGGCGCGCTGGCCGGCGTGCTGGCGGCGCTGCTCATTGCCCAGCACCCGGGCAACACGCGCAACGTACAGCGCAACTGGATGTGGGCCGCCTGGGCCGCCATGGCAGTTGCGGTGCTGACCAAAGGACTCATCGGCATCGTGCTGCCCGGCCTGGCTTTGGTGGCCTACACCCTGCTGGCGCGCGACTGGGCGTTGTGGCGCCGGCTTTACCTGGTCAGCGGCACGGGCGTCTTCCTGGCCATCACGGCGCCATGGTTCTGGCTGGTGTCACAGCGCAACCCCGAATTCGCGCAGTTCTTCTTCATCCACGAACACTGGGAGCGTTACACCAGCAGCGTGCACCAGCGCGGCGCGCCGGCCTGGTATTTCGTGCCGCAGTTGCTGGCCGGCTTTGCGCCCTGGCTGGGCCTGCTGCCCGGCATGGCGCGCGCGCTGCGGGCTGAATCGAAGGCCCACGCCGCACCGGCCTTCCGCCCGCTGCTGTTCTGCGCTGTGTGGACGGTGGTGATTTTTGCTTTCTTCAGTGCCTCGGGCTCCAAGCTGCCGGGCTACATCTTGCCGGTCTTTCCGGCCCTGGCCGTGTTGGCCGCAGCCGCGCTGCAAGGCCTGAACGCTGCCGCCTGGCGCCGCCAGTTGTGGGTGATGCTGGCCTTGTTCGCCGCGCTGCTGCTGGCCAGCCCGCTGATCGGCCGAACGGGCGCTGGCGAGCAAGTGCTGCGCGACTACGGCCTTTGGCTCAGCGCCGGCTGCGCGCTGGCTGTGGCCGCGCTGCTGGGCGCGCTGGGGCTGCAGCGGCGTGGGGCGCAACTGCCCAGCATGGCGCTGGCCGCATTTGGATTTTTCGGCGCCACCACCTTGGGCCTGCTGGGCCATGAAACTTTGGGCCGGCCGGCTTCGGGGGCGGACCTGCTGCCGGCCATCCAGGCGGTGCTGAAGCCCGACATGCCGATCTACGCGGTCAAGCTGCTGGACCACACCCTGCCCTACTACCTGCGGCGCACCGTGGTGATGGTGGAAGAGCCCGACGAACTGGCTTTCGGCACCCAGCAAGAACCGCAAAAATGGCTGCCCAGCGTGGCTGCCTTCCGCCAGGCCTGGACGGCCGGCCCGCCGGCCCTGGCGGTGATGACGCCGGCCACCTTTGCCGAGTTGCAGGCCCAGCAGTTGGCGATGACCACCGTGGCGCAAGACCAGCGCCGCATCGTCGTAGCCAACTTCCCGCTGCGCCGGCCCGCCGCACCCTGAATTGCCCACACCAAGCCCACCATGACCCTGGCCACCTTCGCCCTCATCCTCACCGGCGTGCTGCTCAACGCCGGCGCGCAACTGCTGCTGAAAGCCGGCGTCACGCCGCTGGGCGAACTCAGCGTGGGCCTGCACAACCTGCTGCCCACCATGGTCAAGGTGCTGACCCAGTGGCCCATCCTGGCGGGCATGGTTTGCTATGTTGTCAGCCTGGGCGTTTGGATCGTCGGCCTCTCAAGGGTCGAGGTCTCCATCGCCTACCCCATGCTGTCGATGGGCTATGTGGTCAATGCGCTGCTGGCCTGGTGGCTGTTCGGCGAAGCCCTGGGGCCCATGCGCTGGGCCGGGCTGTTCCTGATCCTGGCCGGCGTCGTCGTGATCGCACGCAGCTGAAAGCCGCCGCCCAGCACCGACAATTCAGCATGACTGTGAATTCCGCCCCCGCATTCCTGCCCTTCACCCGGCCGCACATCGACGCCGAGACCATTGCCGAAGTCGGCCGCGTGCTGGCCTCGGGCTGGATCACCTCGGGCCCCAAGGTGCAAGCCTTCGAGGCGCAGCTGTCGGCGCTGTTCGGCGGCCGCCCGGTGCGTGCCTTCAGCAACGGCACGGCGACGATGGAAGTGGCGCTGCGTATCGCCGGCATCGGCCCCGGTGACGAGGTCATCACCACCGCCATCACCTGGGTTGCCACGGCCAACGTCATCGGTTCGGTGGGCGCGCGGGCGGTGCTGGTCGACATCGATCCGCGCAGCCGCAACATCAGCCTCGATGCGGTGGAAGCCGCCATCACGCCGCGCTCCAAAGCCGTGATGCCGGTCTACCTGTCGGGCTTGCCGGTGGACATGGACAGGCTCTACGCCATCGCCAAGAAGCATGGCCTGCGGGTCATCGAAGACGCGGCGCAGGCCATCGACTCGCGCTGGAACGAACAACGCATCGGCAGCTTCGGCGACCTGGTCAGCTTCAGCTTCCAGGCCAACAAGAACATCACCTGCGCCGAAGGCGGCTGCCTGGTGATGAACACGCCTGAAGAAGCTGAGCTGGCCGAACGCCTGCGCCTGCAAGGCGTGGTGCGCAGTGGCGCCGACGGCATGGACGTGGTCACGCCCGGCGGCAAATTCAATCTGACCGACATCAACGCGGCCATCGGCCTGGGCCAGTTGCCGCTGCTGCCGCAGATCACCGCGCGGCGCCAGGTCTTGGCGCAGGCCTACTTTGATGCCGCAGCGCGGCACGGGCTGGAATCGTTGGGCATCGAATTGCCGCTGCCATCGAACG
>JAYVBO010000603.1:0-2428 GCA_043750435.1 Betaproteobacteria bacterium
TGCCGGGCGGCGTGGTCGTCGGGGTGGATCAGGCGCTGCCAATCGGCGATGGTGCAGGCCTGTCCCGTCATGGAGCCCGGCCCCAGCATCTGGGCGAAGCGCAGGTCCAGTTCAACCCGACCGGTCTGCACCTGCCACTGCCAGGTGGCCGTGCGCGTGCCTTCCAGCACCGCGCGCAGGCGCCGCCCTTGCTGCGTCAGGTCGTGTTCCAGCCGGCGGCGTTTGCTGATGTCGATGAAGGTCAACACCACGCCCGGGCGTGCGCCCGCTGTCACCAGGGGTGCGCCGTTCACCAGCAGCCAACGACGCTCGCCGCCATACAGGCCCACGCCCATTTCGAAGTTGCGCACCGGCAACCCGGTGCGCAGCACCTGCATCGCCGGCATGCGCTCGGCGGACAGCGGCAGGCCCTGGACGTCCACGGCCTGCCAGCGCGGGTCGACCGCATTGCGGCCCAGGATTTCTTCGCGTGGCAAGCCCAGCAGCGCTTCGGCGGCGGGGTTGGTGTCGACGGCCAGCCCTTGGGCGTCCATCACCACCATGCCCACTGCCATGCCCGCAAATATGGCGCGTGTCTGCTGGGCGTCCAGGGCGTGGCCCGGCGGCAGGGCCGCCAGCAGGACGCGTGTCGGGTCGGGTGCGTTCATGGTTGGCGTCAAGGCCCGGGTTGCAGCGCCGCCACCGTGTCAGGCAGGGCCAGGATCAATGCTTGCAGCTGTTCGGCCGTGCAACCCGCGGGCAGCGCCACCGTGGCTTGGGGGTCGGCCATCGCGTTGACCTGCAGGCTGAAGCCGGCGGCTTGCGCCGCGTGGTCGGCCAGGGCCAGCAGGCTGGCCAGGCTGGCTTGCCCGGCGCCTGGCGCGGCGCCAGCCGGCGCCGCTTCGGCATGGTGGCCGACGATGGACTGCGCCAGCCAGTCGGGCATGGCCCAGGTCTGCGTCAACAGCAAGGCGCAGGCCTCGTGCGTGGTACCGAAATGCGCCTGCTCGGCAGCCAGAACCGCAGCGTGGTCGGCGTTGGGCGGCGGCGCGTAGACCGCCGTCGCGGCCGGGTCGGCCTTGACCAGCAGCAGCCAGCCGATGTCGTGCAGCAGCCCGGCCATATAGGCCTCGCCGGCGAGGCCCGCCCCGCTGAGACTGGCCAGTTCCTGCGCGGCGCAGGCCACCGCCAGGCTGTGCGAGCGGAAGCGTTCGGGGTCGAAGCCCTTGCCGCTGCGGGGCGGGGTCAGGCGGTCCAGGCAGCCCGAGGCGGCCACGCCGCGGATGGCGGTCAGCCCCAGCACAGCCACCGCACGGTCCACCGTGCCGATGTTGCCGGCCTGGCGGTAGTAGGGCGCGTTGGCCACCTTCAGCACGCGGGCCGCCAGGCCGGGTTCGCCGCGCAGGCAGTCGAGCACGGCGCCGACAGCCACGTCGGGGTTGTAAAGCAGCGCCAGCACGCGTGCCGCACCGGCGCCGCCGCCTGAGGCGCCCAGTGCGCGGGCCGCCGCGATCAATTCGGCTTGGGGGCGGGTGCGGGCGGTGCCGGGGGCGACAGGATCGGTCATGGGGGGCGGGCGGCGGGAATCGGGTAGCGGGCGGGATGGGCAGCACCGCTCTATCGGCAACTTTCCCGCCGAACCACAGGCCCAAACGCCCATCCGGCCCGCAGCGGCCGCCGGATTCGGCGTCGCCGTGAGATGTGACGCGCCGGCCCGTGCCGCCTGGCCTGTTCAGCGACCTGAGGCCGCGGCGTCCAGCAGGTCGAGGTAGGCGCCGGCCAGGCGGGGGGCGTCCGCCAGGCCCAGGGCCTGCATCAGCGCTTCAGCGGTGACGCTGCCCTGGGCGTCGGTCTGTTCGGCCCCCAGCACCACTTCCAGCTCCATGAAATCACCCAGACCTTCGACTTGGTCGAGGTGGATGCGCGTGGCCCCCACCATCAGCAGCAAACGCTGTTTGCGCACCCGGCCGCCCAGCCCCAGTGCGCGGCTCAGGGCCTCGCGCAGCGCGGCCGGATCGGGCACGGGCACGCGCACGTAGTCGCTGGCCTTGGCCTCGCCGGTGTCGGGGCGCAGGTAGTGGATGAGCTCGGCGCTGCCGTCGGCGAACTCACGCAATTTCAATCGGCCCTGCGGCACCTTGAAGAAGGTGTCGTCTTGAGCAATGGCTGCTTCAGGGCCGTCGGCCAGCGCGCGGGCGCGCGGCAGCAGATCGGCCACGCGGCTGATGCGGGCCTTGATCTCGATGTTGCGCGGCATGCGTCAGGCGGCGTTGTCGCTGTCGTTATCGCTGGCCGTGGCGGCCTCGGCCGCGATCTGCCGCAGCGCCTGCGCGAAGACTTCGGGCGGCTGGCCGCCCGAGATCAAATGGCGGTTGTTGATGATGACGGCCGGCACCGAACTGATGCCCGCCTGCTGCCAGTGGCGCTCGGCGGCCCGCACCTCCAGGGC
>JAYVBO010000604.1:0-2428 GCA_043750435.1 Betaproteobacteria bacterium
CAGCCACCTGGGTGGGCGCCTTCAACGGCACCCTGACCGGCCTGACCACCGCCCCGGTGCCCGAACCCGGCAGCTGGGCGCTGATGGCCGGCGGCCTGCTGGGGTTGATTGGGCTGACACGCCGCCAAACGGTGCGCTGAAGGCCGGCTGACAGCCCCGGCGCGGCTGACGATCAGCTCGCGCCGTGGACGGCTTCGGTCAGGGCGGCCCGCACTGCCGCCACCTGCCGACGCGACACCGCCAGCCACTCGTCCAGCGGCGCCACGCGCACGGCCCAGCCGTCGCCGTCATCGCCGTTCAGACCCAGTTCGCGGATGGCGCGGCGGGCCACCAGGGCGTTGCGGTGGACGCGCAAGAAGTCACCGCCCAACTCGTTCAATCGAAGTTCCAGTTCCGACAGCGCCTCGTCCAGCACATGGCTGTGGTCGGCGGTGCGCAGGGTGACGTACTTCAGCTCGGCCTTCAGGTAGAGCACCTCGCCCAGCGGGATGCGCAGCGTGCGGCCGCGGTCGGTGACGACCAGCACCGGCTCGGGCGGCGGCGTGGCCTCGACCGCTGCACCGGACCTCGGCTGCAGCGCCTGCAGCCGCTGCGCCACCCGCAGCAGCGCGGCCTGCAGGCGTTCACGCCGCACGGGCTTGGTCAGGTAGTCGGTGGCTTCCAGCTCGAAGGCTTTCAGCGCGTGTTCGGTGTGCGCGGTGACGAAGATCACCGCCGGCGGCGTTTGCATCTGGCGCAGTCTGGCGGCCAGTTGCAGGCCGCCTTCACCGGGCATGCGGATGTCCAGCAGCACGGCGTCCACGGTCACGGTCTGCAGCAGGGCCAGCGCGGCTTGGGCGTCGCCGGCTTCACCCACCACCTCGGCCAGCAAGGGCGGCGTGGCGGTGGCCAGGCCTTCGATCAAGGACCGCAGGCGCAGGCGCGCCAGGGCTTCGTCGTCGACCAGCAAAAGTCTCATGGCGGGCTCATGGAAGGGTCAAGCCAGGGTCAAGGCAGGGGCAGGACGACGCGGGCGTGGAACATGCCGCCGCTCTGACTGACGGTGCATTCGGCCGCCACGTCGTGCAGCAGGCGCAGGCGTTCACGGACGTTGTCCAGCGCCATGCCGTGGCCGGGGTTGGCCGGGGTGCCGGGTTCAGCGCCCAGGGTGTTGCTGACCAGCACCTCGGCCTGGCCGCGCCGCACGCGGGCGGTGATCAGCACCTGGCCGCCCTCGGCTGCCGGTTCGATGCCGTGGCGCACGGCGTTTTCCACCAGCGGCTGCAGCACCAGCGGCGGCACGCGCGCGCTGTTGACGCGGGGGTCGATCTGCCATTCCACCTTCAGGCGCGCGCCATAGCGGATTTCTTCGATCTCCAGATAACGCCGCGCCAGGGCTATCTCTTCGGCCAGCGTCACCGACGCGCCCACGTCGGCCAGCGCCACGCGGAACAGTTCCGCCAGGCCTTCCAGCACCCGCTCGGCGCGTTCGGGGTCCAGCCGCACCAGGGCCAGCGCGGTGTTCAGCGTGTTGAACAGGAAATGCGGGCGTATGCGCGACTGCAGTTCAGCCAGCCGCGCGCTGGCATTGGCCGGCTCCAGGGTGCGTGCGCGCAAGGCCAGCCAGGCCCACAGCAGGGCCGCGAAAGCCGCGCCCGACAGCAGCACGCCCGCCATGCGCAGCGCATGCGCAGGCCCCGTCAGCCCGGCCCACGACAGCGGCCACCAAGCCAAGCCGGCAGCGGCCGCGCCCAGCAGCAGCACCGTCGCCGTGCGGCCCCTTGCCGACCAGCGGTACAGCCAGGGCCGAAGCGCGCACAGCGGCACCAGCCACAGCAGCGTGCCGGCCACACCGGCAAAAGCCATCGCCGCCTGGCGTGCTGCCCATTCGGCCGGGCTGGCCACCGAAGTCAGTGTCACCAGCGCCAGCACCCCTTGCACCAGCAAGACCGCGCGCAGCGCCAACCCCGGGTGGCAAACGTCGAAAGTGCTGGCCAGTTGGCTTTGCAGACGCGCGCGCTCATCGGCCGACGGCTGGGCGGGGTTCTGGGGCGGCTGGGGGGCGGTCATGTGGGGTCGGATAATACGGAGTTCACCCCGCGCATCCCACCAACGACAGCCGCTGCCACAGCGGCCCGCACGCATGTCCAACGTCATGAACGCAGCCCTGCCCGACCCGTCGAAAGATCTGTCCAAAGACCGCTCCAAAGATCCGCTGGCCAACAAGGCCCAGGCCTGGTCGGCGCTGTTCAGCGAACCCATGAGCGCGCTCGTCCAGCGCTACACCGCCAGCGTCAGCTTCGACCAGCGCCTGTGGCGCGCCGACATCGCCGGCAGCCTGGCCCATGCCGACATGCTGGCCGCCCAGGGCGTGATCGCACCACAAGATCTGGCCGACATCCAGCGCGGGCTGGCGACGATTGCCGCCGACATCGAGGCCGGGCGCTTC
>JAYVBO010000605.1:0-12905 GCA_043750435.1 Betaproteobacteria bacterium
TCCTCTGTGAGCGGGCGCCCGAGTGTGCCGCCATCCCGCCTGCGCGCCAGCCGGGAACTCCCTAGACGGCACCATCGCGGCGCCTTCGCGGCGCGACCCTGAACTTGACAGGCTCGCCACCCTGTACACACCATGTCCATGGCCATAAAACCACCGGGAAGCCGCCCATGTCAGCAGCCGTTGAACGCATCGTGGTCCAGACCACCGCGCAGGACAAGAAAGCCATCGCCGCCAAGGCCAAGCGGCTTGAAATGCCGGTTGCCGAGTTGATGCGACGAGGCGCCTTTGCTTATGAATCTGGTGCGGCCGATGAGGGGCTGGGCGCCTTGGCCGATGCGGCCAACCAAGCTGCACAGCGGGCTGGCGCGGCCATCGACGACGCCCTGGACTTCATCGCCGCCAGCAACCAGCGCATCGCGCTGATGGACGCTGCCGCTGCCGCTCGCACACGGGCGCCGGTCCGCACACTGCCGCGCACCCGCAAGGCTGCCTGATGGGTGTGACTGACAAGGTCTGGGGCGCGCTTTCTTCCATGATCAAGCTGGAAGACAAGGTCAACCGACAAGCCGAGGCCATGAAGTCACAGCAGTCGCGCATCGAAGACCTCACAGGCCGTGTGATCCGGCTGGAAGCACAGCTGGAACTGCTGACGGGCACCGCCTTTGTTCAGCAGACCACGGGCGGCAAGGGCTCGGCTTCCTGAGCCCTGCAGCTTCGATGTCTCAAGGCCGGCGACGGCGCACCAGCCCCGCCACGGCGGCCAGCCCCGCCAGCCACAGCAGCCCGGCGCCAGGCTCAGGCACGGCCGCTGCCGTGAAGCTGGCCACGCCACCGGCGATGTAGCTGAAATTGTTGATGACGTAGGCCTCACTGTCGGCGCTGAAGGTCACCCCGGCGTAGGCGGCATTGCCCAGGCCGGCGCTGCCGCCACCGGGCTGCAACTGGCGCAAGAAGGTGTCGATGCCGAAGCGCCCGCTGGCCAGGAAGCTGTTCGGGCTGGTGCTGCCCAGGAAGTGGAAAGTCACGCCCATGCCGGCCAGGTTTTGCGTGCCCGCGCTGCCGAAGACGAGCTGGTCGGTGATGAACCCGCCGCTGCCGTCGTCCTGCACGTCCAGCACCAATTGGCTGCCGGCGGCGGCGGTGTAGTCGCCCTCGATGGTCAGCGTACCGGGCGAATTGCCCGGGCTGACGGTGCCGTAGTTGGTGACGTTGCCGATGACCCTGCCGGTGCCGCCCAGCAAGCCGCCACTGCCCACGACGATGGTGTTGGCGGTCAGCGTGCTGGTGTCGTTGACGATGAGCATGGCACTGCCGCCGTTGGACTCGATGCCGCCCACGATGTTGCGGCCCACGCCCACCCAGCCGGCCTTGACCGTGGAAGCGCCGCTGACGAAGAGCTTGCCAGTCGAGCCCGCCAGCCGGGCGATGCCCAGGTTGCCGTCGCCCAGGTCCAGGCTGCTGGCGCCCAGCATTTGCATGGTGCCGGTGCCGTCGCGGCCGACAGTGACCGAGGCCAGGCCGCTGGCCGCCACGACCTTGATCTGCGAGGCGCCCGACAACGTCAGGGTGCCGGTACCCAGCGGGCCGGCCGCTGTGCCGCCGAGGTTGACTGATGCGCCAGAGGTGCCAGGGTTGGTCAGGGTCATCACGCTGGCGTTGCCGATGGTGGCGCTGCCGGTGCCGCCCGATCGGCCGATGCTCAGAAAGGCGCCTGCCAGGTTGTTGCCCGTCTGTTGACCGGCGAAAGTGAGCGTGGCGCGGTCAGCAATGAAAGTGCCGACACCGCCTGAGCGACCGATGATCATGCCCAGGGAGTCGATGCTGGCCTGGTCAGACACCGTCAAGGTGCCCACGCTTTGCGGGCCATGGCCCACGCCGATGTAGGTGTCGCTGCCGGTCATCAGGATGCGCGAGCCCAGGCCGGTCACCAGTGCCGTGCCGGTGCCGCCATTCGCGGTGTCGCTGATGCCGCCGATCAGCAGGCTGGTGCTGCGGCTTTGCGCCACGGTGGACACCGCCTGGCCGTCCATCAGCAACTGGCCACCGGCCGTGATGCTCAGGCTGCCCACAGCCCCGGCATCGCGCCCCACGCGCACGAGCGGGTTGAAACCTTCGGCAGCGCCGCCGCCGGCCACGAAAGAAGGGGCCGTCAATTGCACCGTGGAGCCCGCACCGCTGATGTTGAGCACGCCCACCGAACCTGTATCGCGGCCCAGGTTGAGCTGCGGTGTGCCGCCGCCGGCCAGCTGGTTGACGATGCTGATGCGCCCACCGTTGCTGACGTTCACCGTGCCCCGGCCGCCATTGCGGCCGATGTCCATCAGCGGGTTGGTGAGGCTGCCGTTGACCGCGGCTGAGGCCGTGCCATTCAAGCGCAGCACGGTCGCGGCGCCGTCGACTTGCAGCACGCCCGTGGCACCGTCGCGGCCCACGCTGGCGTAGTAGGCGCCGTCGCTGCTGGCGCCGCTGCTGAAACTCAGCGTGGCGCTGCTGCTGGCGCCGCTGCGGCCGACTTGCAGGAAGCCGGCGTCCCCGGTGAACCGCAAGGCGCTGGCGGCGCCACTGACGGTGACGCTGGTAACGCCGCCACCCTGGCTCAGGTTCAGGCCGTTGGCGTTGGAGCCCGTCTTGCCGTCGATCCACAGCACGCCGCCATTGCTGATGGTGAGGTTGGCGGTGGCGCCCGCCTTGGTGGCCGTCACCATGAACGCGCCTTGGCTGTCCAGCGAAGAGCCGGTCACATGCCACAGGGAATTCGCGCCGTCCACCACCACCGTGGCCAAGGTGGTTTCGGTGCCCAGCGCGCCTTTGCCGCCACCGCCGATGGACAGCTGCTGCGAGCCTTCGGTATTCAACACGCCGCCAGCCAGCACCCGCAGCGTGGCGCGCGTGCTGCCGCCCGGGGTGCCGTAGGCATAGCCGTCCAGCACCGGGTCGTTGACGCCTGCGCTGGCCAACGTGAAGCCCTTCAGCAGGCTGACGCTGCTGCCAGCGCCCGTGACCGTGAGCGTGCCGTCAGAACCCGCCGTGTTGCCGATGTTGCTGCCGCAGTAGGTGGTGGCACAGGCGGCGGCAGCCCGCGTGCGGCCGTCGAAAGTGGCGCCGCCGCTGACCGTCATCACGGCCGCGCCCCAGCCGGCAATGCCCAAGCCGCCGCCATTGGCGCCACTGGTCAATTCGATCTTCGAGCCCGCGCCGTCCAGCGTGACGATGCTGGTGCCGGTGACCGGCACCACACCGCCGCCGTTTTGCGCCAGGGTGAGAGTACCCACGCGCAGCAGTGAACCGCCATTCACAGCCAGCGTGCCAGCGGTGTTCAGGCCCACCCACATCTCGTCGCCCGGCAACAGGAAATTACCCAGGCCCCCGATGAAGGTGCCAGCCGCGCGCGTGCTGACGGTGCCCGTGGGCGTGACGGCGGCCTGCGCGGACGTAGCGGCCAGGCAGGCCAGCGCCACGGCAACTGCGGACCGCCGCAACGCTGAACGCGGTGCCAGCAGACGCGTTGGCGCCAGACGGGGTACCGAAAGGCGGGCTGCAGAAAGTGGGCGCATGGTGTGATCCTTCGCGACAGGCACGCCGAATCTACGGCCGCCCGTGGGCCTGGGCATCCTCAGGACGAGGGAACCGGCTTGGTTCTCACCCGAACAGGGCTGCGGTTAACCCTTACGCCGACGGGCGCACCTGCTACAGCTTCAATTCCAGCCGCAGCGCCCAGTTGACATAGCTGGGCCCGGTGCCGGCCACCGTGGTGCGTTCATTGCCGGTCAGGCCGGGCAGTTCGCTCAGGGCGGTGTTGGTGTAGTCGCGCGGCGCCAGGTTGTTGCCCAGCAGGCGCAAGGCCACGGCCGGGCTGAAGGCCCACAGCGCATAGGCGTCCCAGACGCGTTTGGTGGTGACGCTGACGGACTGGCCGACATCGGTCTGGGTCATGTAGCCCGGCACCCAGTTGACGTTGCCGCCCAGGCTCAGCGGTATGCCGCGCAGGCGGTAGTCGGCGCCGATGTTGCCGGTGGCCTTGGCCTGCTGGTCGAGCCGGTTGTTCGGGCCGGGTACGTCCTTGACCTTCGAGTTGTAGAAGCTGAGGTTGGCGCGCAGCTCAACGCCCGGGCTGCCTTCGATCAGCTGGTTCAGGCGGAATTTGCCGTCCAGTTCCAGCCCCGAGGTGGTGGCGTCGCCGATGTTGCGCATGCGGCGCACATAACGCTGCACGGGGCTCCAGGACACCGTTTCCAGGCTGGTGACGCCGCGCATCAGGTCCGAGATCTGGCGGTGGAAGAGGTTGGCGCTGAGCACGCCGCCGCCGTCCAAGTAGCGCTCGAAGGCCAGGTCGATGCCGCTGGCCAGCTCGGGCTTCAGGTTCGGGTTGCCGGCGTTGTCGGGGCTGGTGAAGGTGTTGGCGGCGCTCACCGGGTAGTCGCGGTTGATGCTGGGCTTGGCCACCAGGTTGCCCAGTGAAGGCGGCCGGTAGCTGCGCGTCAGGCTCAGGCGGATGCGGTCCTGCTTCTTCGGGTCGGGCTTCCAGACGGTGTGGAACAGCGGCGTCAGCACGCTGCTGCGGTTGGTGCTGCTGCGCTCGCCACTGACCGCCCCGTTGTCGCCGCGCGTGTCTATGCCTTCCCAGCGCAGCCCGCCTTGCAGCGCCCAGTTGGGGTTCACATTCCATTCGTCTTGCGCATAGGCAGCGGTGCGCACCGCGCGGGCCTGCAGGCTGTCGTCGAAGCCGGCGAGCAAATCGGCGCCGTTTTGCAGCGTCTTGCGCGTCTCGACGCGCCGCGAGGCGTCGATCTCGACGCCACTGACCAGGTTGTGTTCGCCCCCGCCCCCGCCGCCTGCGCCGCCAGCCCCAGCGTCGCCACCGACCGTGCCGCTGCCCTTGACGCTGAGGTTGACCGAGTTTTCGCGCACCGCCGCGTGGTCGCTGAGCAAGCGCACGCCGCCGCTGCTGCGCGTGTATTCGGTGCGCAGGGTGTCGCTCACGGTGCTGAAGCTGCCGCCGGTGCCGTTGGTTTCCATGCGCACCGCGCCCACGCGCTGGCGCCAGTTCAGGCCCAGGCGCGCATTCGTGAAGCGGCTGTCGCCGACCGTGGTGCCGTCGTCATAGAGCTGGGTGCCCGGCCGGGCCGAAGGCGCGCGGACCAGCTTGAACTGGCCGTCGCTGTGCGCCTCGGTGTGAAAGAGCGTGGGGTTCAGCGAGAGTTGGTCGCCGCCCTCGCCCAGCTTCCACTGCAGCCGCCCGGTGAGGTTGGCGCCGACGCGCTTTTCGGCCGTGCTGGTGCTGCTGGTGCGGTCTTCCAGCAGCGTGCCGGTGTCGATGTCGGTGACCGTGGTGTGCGACGAGCCGCTGCTCTGTCGGCGTGGCGCGAAAGCACCGCCCGAGATGTTGTAGGTGAGGTCGCCCGCGCTGTCGTTGTGGGTCCAGTTCAGGCCGGGCGTGAACTTGCCGTTCTCATAGCTGAAGCCGGCGCGCAGGTCGTTCAGGCGCCGCTTGTAGCCTTCACGCGTGATGATGTTGATGGTGCCGGCGATGGCCTGGGCGCCGGTCTCGGCAGTGGGCGCGCGCAGCACCTCGATGCGTTCGACCTGGTCGGGCGTCAGGCTTTCCAGGCTGAAGCCCGGTGGTACGCGCTGGCCGTCGATCAACAACTGCGTGAAGCCGTTCCCCAAACCGCGCATGCGCGGCGGGCCGCCCCGGCCGGGCGCACCGGGCGTGGTCACGCCGGGCAGGCGGCGCAGCACTTCGCCGACGTTGGCGTCACCGAATTTGTCGATTTCTTCGCGGCCGATGACGATCTTGGCCGCTGTGCTTTGTCGCCTTTCATCGACGTCGGTGTTGCGCCCGCCGGTGATCTCGATGCGCTGGGCGTTGGCCGGCGCCGCTGCAGCAGGCCGCGGCCGCGGGGCCGCCGCTGAAGCCGCCGAAGCCGGGGAAGCCGGCGCGGCGGGCGGGGGCTGCTGGGCAGCGGCAGCCGTGGCGGTGAGTGCAAATGCATGCGCCAGCGTGGCGCGCAAGGTTGGGCGGTGGAATGAAGGCATCGGCGGATTCTCAAGGGGGCAGCAAGCCGTTACAGGGCGAGGGCCACCCATTTGCCTTTCTTCACGCAGGCTTCAAGCCCGGCAACGCTCAGGCCTGCAGGCCGGAGCGGGTAGGCTTGCACCTTTGCCGCCTTCAAGGAACACCCGCATGAAAACCCGCGCAGCCGTGGCCTGGAAGGCCGGCGCCCCGCTGACCATCGAAACCGTCGACCTGGAAGGTCCGCGCGCCGGTGAAGTGCTGGTCGAAATCAAGGCCACCGGCATCTGCCACACCGACCAGTACACGCTCAGCGGCGCCGACCCCGAAGGCCTGTTCCCGGCCATCCTGGGCCACGAAGGCGCCGGTGTGGTGCTGGAAGTGGGCGCCGGGGTCACGTCGCTGCAAGCCGGCGACCACGTCATACCGCTGTACACGCCGGAATGCCGGCAGTGCAAGTTCTGCCTCAGCCGCAAGACCAATCTGTGCCAGCAGATCCGCGCCACCCAGGGCAAGGGTCTGATGCCCGACGGCACCAGCCGGTTCAGTTTGAATGGCCAGCCGATCCTGCACTACATGGGCACCAGCACCTTCGCCAACCACATCGTGGCGCCCGAGATCGCGCTGGCCAAGATCCGCGAAGACGCGCCTTTCGACAAGGTCTGCTACATCGGCTGCGGCGTCACCACGGGCCTGGGTGCGGTGATCTACAGCGCCAAGGTCGAAGCCGGCGCCAATGTGGTGGTCTTCGGGCTGGGCGGCATCGGGCTGAACGTGCTCCAGGGCGCCAAGATGGTGGGCGCCGACAAGATCATCGGCGTCGACATCAACCCGGCCCGGCAAGCCATGGCGCGGCGCTTCGGCATGACGCACTTCATCAACCCGAAAGAAGTGCCCGACGTGGTGGATGCTATTCAGCAGCTGACCGACGGCGGCGCCGACTACAGCTTCGAGTGCATCGGCAACACCACCACCATGCGCCAGGCGCTGGAGTGCTGCCACAAGGGCTGGGGGCGCAGCCTGATCATCGGCGTGGCGGCCGCCGGGCAAGAGATTGCCACCCGCCCCTTCCAGCTGGTGACGGGCCGCAAATGGGAAGGCAGCGCCTTCGGTGGCGCGCGCGGCCGCAGCGACGTGCCCAAGATCGTCGACTGGTACATGGAAGGCAAGATCCAGATCGACCCGCTGATCACGCACACGCTGAAGCTGGAAGACATCAACGAGGGTTTCGCGCTGATGGCCCGCGGCGAGAGCATCCGCAGCGTGGTCGTCTTCTGACGCACAAGCACGAAAGACACTGGCCATGACCTTCACGACGATCAGCGAACACGCCTGCTTCGGCGGCGTGCAGGGCTATTACCAGCACGCCAGCACCGTCATCGGCTTGCCGATGCGCTTGGGCGTGTACACGCCGCCGCAGGCGCTGGGCCCGCTGGGCGGCCCGGTGCCGGTGCTGGTCTGGCTGGCCGGTTTGACCTGTTCGGAAGAAACCTTCGCCATCAAGGCCGGCGCGCAGCGCGTGGCGGCTGAACTGGGCCTGATGCTGGTGACGCCCGACACCAGCCCGCGCCACACCGGCATCGCCGGTGCTGAAGACGCCTGGGACTTCGGCCACGGCGCGGGCTTCTACCTGGACGCCACGCAAGCGCCCTGGGCCCACCACTGGCGCATGGAAAGCTATGTCACCGGTGAGTTGCCGGCGGTGCTGGCGCAGCACTTCCCGGTGCGCGCCGGCGAGCACCCGGTGACCATGGGCGTCTTCGGCCATTCGATGGGCGGCCACGGCGCGCTGACGCTGGCCCTGCGCCACCCGGGGCTGTACCGCAGCGTGTCGGCCTTCGCGCCCATCGCCGCGCCCATGCGCTGCCCTTGGGGCGTGAAGGCCTTCAGCGGCTATCTGGGTGCAGACCGGTCGACTTGGGCGGCGCACGACGCGACGGCGCTGATCGAGTCCGGCGCACGCTGCCCGCCGCTGCTGATTGACCAGGGCGAGGCCGATCAATTCCTGAACGAGCAACTGCTGCCCCACCGCTTCGAAGCCGCCTGCCGCGACGCTGTGCAGCCGCTGACCCTGCGCCGCCACGCCGGCTACGACCACGGCTATTTCTTCGTCGCCAGCTTTGTCGAAGACCATCTTCGGCACCACGCTGCGGCCTTGCTGCAGGGCTGAGAACGGCAATGCAGATCAGCGCGCTGCGCGCCCGCCTGCGCGCCCTCGGCGCCCAGCCCAAGCACGAAGAACGCGTGCTGCGGCTGTGGGCCTGCGCGCTGCCACAAGACCACGGCAAGCGGCCGCTGGACAGCTTTCTGGCCAAGCCGCTGCGCGCCGCGCTGCCGCAGCTAACGGCCGAGTTGTCTGCCTTGGCCAGACTGCAGTCGCAGCACCCGGCTGAAGACGGCTCGGTGCGCCTGCTGGTGGGCCTGGCCGACGGCCAGACCGTGGAAAGCGTGCTGCTGCCGCCCGACCGCGCGCAGGCCTTGTGCATCAGCACGCAGGTCGGCTGCGCGGTGGGCTGTGTGTTCTGCATGACGGGCACCGGCGGCCTGCTGCGCCAATTGAGCAGCGGCGAAATCGTCGCCCAGGTGGTGCTGGCGCGCAGCGCTTTCCCCAGCCGGCCGATACGCAAGGTCGTCTTCATGGGCATGGGCGAACCGGCGCACAACCTGGACGCTGCCATCGAAGCCATCCAGCTGTTGGGCACGGGCGGCACCATCGCGCACAAGCAGATCGTCTTCAGCACCGTGGGCGATCCGCGCGTCTTCGAGCGCCTGCCGCGTGAACGCGTGCAGCCGGCGCTGGCGCTGAGCCTGCACAGCAGCAAGCCGGCGCTGCGCGAACAGCTGCTGCCGCGCGCACCACGCATGACGCCGCAGGAATTGGTGGATGCTGGCGAGGTCTACGCCCGCGCCAGCGGCTACCCCATCCAGTACCAGTGGACGCTGATCGAGGGCGTGAACGACGGCGACGACGAGATAGCCGGCATCGCCACCTTGCTGCAAGGCAAGTACGCGCTGATGAACCTGATCCCCTTCAACGCCGTGCCCGGCATGCCCTGGCGGCGCCCCAGCTGGGAACGCGCCGCCGAGATGGCGCGCAGCCTGCACCGACGCGGCGTGCTGACCAAGCTGCGGCAGTCAGCCGGGCAGGACGTGGACGGCGGCTGCGGGCAGTTGCGCGCGCGGGTGGCGCAGACCGGCGAAACGGCGCTGCGCGCACACATCCCGATCGCGGTCAGCCGCTAGCTTTCAACCGTTGACCGGCGGGTCCTCAGTCGGGCCGGACCCAGACCTGGGTGCGGAAGAAAGGCCCCCAGTAGCCGCGCACCAGCAAGCGCTTGCCGCCGTCCTCCAGGCGCAGCAGCAAGCGGTAGACCTTGCCGTCCTCGGGGTCCAGGATGCTGCCGCCTTCGAAGGCCGCCGCGTCCTTCGCACTGACCCGCGCGTGGCGGATGATTTCCAGGCCGACGATGGGCTTGTTGCGCCTGTCGTCGGTGCAGGCCTCGCAGGCATCACCGGGCTTGGCGTCAGCGTCCAGCACGCGTTCGATGCGGCCGGACAACTCGCCACCGGCCGCGCTGATGCGGATGTAGGAGCGGGCCTGCCCGGTGTCGTCGTCGACGGTCTTCCACAGCCCTTCGGGTGAGGGCGCCGCCGCGCACACGGCGGCCGCGAAGACCAGGACCAGCGGCGCCAGCCGTGACAGCCGTCGGCGCGCGAACGGCGGCCGGCTGGGTGGGGCTCGGGTGGGCATGGTCGCGGTGCTCAGTCGTTGCGCGACGCGATCAGCACCGCATTGGTGCCGCCGAAGGCGAAGGAGGTGCTCATGGCGTGGCGCAGGCTGGGCAGCTCACGCGGGGCGCCCTGCACCAGGTCGATGGCCAGTGCGGGGTCGATGGCGGCGCTGCCGCCACTGGGCGGCACCTGCCGGCGTTGCAAGGCCAGCAGGGTGGCCGCCAGTTCGATGGCGCTGCCGGCACCCAGCAGGTGGCCGATGCTGGCTTTGGTGGCGGTGACGGGCACGCCGTGGGCGCCGAAGACGCGTCCGATCGAGGCCGCCTCGGCCGCGTCGCCAGCCGTGGTGGCCGTGCCGTGGCTGTTGACATGGCCGACGTCGGCGGCGCTCAGGCCCGCGTCGCGCAGCGCACCTTCGATGGCCCGCACCTGGCCGTCACTGTCGGGCTTGGTGATGTGCATGGCGTCGCAGGTGCTGGCGTAGCCGCTCAGCGTCAGGACGCGTGATGCGCCGCGGGCGCGGGCGTGGGCTTCGGTTTCCAGGATGAAGGCAGCCGCGCCTTCGCCCAGCGCGAAGCCGTTGCGGCTGGCGGCAAAGGGCTGGCAGGCCCAGGCCGCAGCGGCCGGGTCGTCACCGCAGCCCCCGACATCGGCCAGCACACGCAGCGCCTGCCAGGCACCGATGACGCCCATCGTCAGCATGGCCTCGCTGCCGCCGACGATGGCCACGTCCAGCCGCCCGTCGCGCAGGGCGCGCAAGGCTTCGCCGATGGCTACGGCCGACGACGCGCAGGCGCAGGCGTAGGCCTGCGCGGCACCCCGCGCGCGGTAGCGCAGCGCCAGTTCGGCCACCGGCGCATTGGGCATGGCGGTGACCACGCTGGTCGGCCGGATGCGCCGCTGGTCGGCATAAACGGCGCGGCAGGTGGCTTCGAAGGATTCAGCGCCGCCCATGCCGCTGCCCCAGTAGATGCCCAGGCGGTGCGGGTCCAGCAGCGCGCCGTCCAGCCCGGCCATGCCCGCCGCAGCGTGGGCCGCCGCCAGGGCCATGGCACTGCCCCGGTCCAGCGGCACGCGGGAAGGCGACTGCACCGACTGCGTGTCGAAAACGCTGCGCGCCATCGGCACCCTGAAGGTTTCCATGCCGGGCAGTTGAATGGACTCGGCCCGCACCGCCGACAGGCCATCGAACAAGGCCGCTTCAAAGGCGGCCAGGCTGTCACCCCAGGGCGACACCACTCCGTAACCTGTGATGCAAACGGTCTGCATGTGCTGGGGCCTCAGGCTTGCACGGCCACCGGCGTGGGCCGCTGAACCTGTGCTTCCTGGATGGCCTGCACAAAATTCAAGGTTTCGCGCGTGACCTGCTCGCGGTCGTTGTCGATGCTGATCATGTGGTGGCTGTTGGGAAGCAGCACATGGCGCATGGTGCCCACTTGCATGGGCGCCAGCAACGCCAGATTGGCCGGGCTGGCCACTTCGTCTTCTTCGGCATGCAGGGCCAGCACGCGCTGGCATTGCAGCGCCGGCAGGCTGGCCAGCACCTGGCGACGCAGGCGGTCGTGCTCACGCAGGTGGGGCACGCCGATCACCGCCGCGCCAGCGCTGGAAACGCGGCGGGTTTCGAGTTCGCGCTCAATCCAGCGGCGGATCCGCGGGTTCTTCACACCGTAGGGCGGGCTCTCGCGGTATTGCCACCAGCGGCCCAGCGGCGTGTACAGCGCCAGCGGCATCAGGAAGTGGTACCAGGGCACGGCCCAGCCGTCGTAGCGCAGCGGGGTCGACATCAAGACCACGCCGGCGATGGCGGGGTCGCCGCGCGACAGCGCCCCCAGAGCCAGCGTCGCGCCGGCAGATATCCCCACCAGCACCACTTGCTGCCCCCGCATGCGGCATTCCTGCACGGCGGTGGCCAAGCTGTCCAGCCAGTCCTGGAAGCGCGTCAGGGGCTGTTCCAGCGCACGCGGCTCGAAGCTGTAGCCCGGGATGCGCAGCGGCGTCACCCCGAAACCCGCGTTGCGCAAGGCGGTGTCTATGGGCAGCAATTCGTCTGGGGTGCTGCACAGCCCGTGCAGCAGAATGACTTGGAGGGAGTTCACGGGCCAGTTTGTACCGCCGCTCGCCTGACCAGCGACTGACCGAAGCGTGCAAGCCGGCAGTCGAAACCCGGTTCAGAATGGCGCGTTGAAATCGGCAACGTCGCGAAAGAATCCCATGCTTTCATCCACCTTTGAAGACGTGCTGGCGGTGCTCAGAGACCAAGCTCGCAACCCGCTGCCTGAACTCACGCCGCAGACCCAGCTCCAGGAACTGGGTCTGGATTCGCTGGAGCTGATGGAATTCGTGTTCGCGGTCGAAGACCGCTTCAAGCTGCGCATTCCAGAAAGCCGGCTCGACCCGCGCCAACTCGACATCACCCTGGGTGACATCACGCAAGCCATCGACGACGTTTTGGCGACAACTGCGGCACCAAGCAAGCCCAACTAGAAGCATTGCGGAAGCAATTCCGCCAGATACTGGCGTGAAGCCGAAGGTAGCGACGCCCAGCGCGTCGACCTGCGGCCGATGCCGCCGGAGCCGACGATGCACAGCGCACTCAACACGACGAACCAGACCCCTGCACCGGGTGCCGGCTCGCCCAGGCGCGTGCTGAGGCTGTCCCCGTCCGGCTGGCTGACCATCGCGGCGAGCCTGTGCTTGCTGGTGGCCGCCGGCTACGGCGCCCGCCAGCTGGCCTTGCACGCATTGGAACAAGAAGGCATCGAAGTGAAGGCCATGGGGCGCGAAACCCCGCTGGACTTCGGCGTGCCCTACGAACCCGTGGTCGTGCCGGTGTACGGCCGCGTGCTGCAAGCGCGCCTGGTTCGCGCCGACAAGGCCAGCGCGCGGGCGTTGCTGATCTTCCACGGCAATGGCGAGGCGGTCTCGGACTGGTCGCAGGTGCAGGCCCAGTTGCAGGCGGCCGGCGTCAGTTCCATGGTCTTTGACTACAGCGGTTTCGGCGACAGCACGGGCACGCCGACGGTGGCCCGCCTGCGCGAAGATGCCCTGGCCGCTTACCAGGCCTTTGTGCAGCAACTGCCCGAGGCCGAAGCGCTTTACGTCCTGGGGCATTCGCTGGGCAATGCCGTGATGCTGGACGCGCTGCACGCCCTACAGC
>JAYVBO010000606.1:0-2422 GCA_043750435.1 Betaproteobacteria bacterium
GTCGGTAGCGAGGGGGAAGGCCGCGTTCCCCATGTGCGTGGGGATGAACCGCAGCCGTTGTCGTCGCCCAGCTTGTACTGGTGGCGTTCCCCATGTGCGTGGCCAGCCAAGGCGGTGCCACCTTCGCCTCGGACCTTCCGTTGTGCGCCCTGCCGATGACCGAGGCCATCCGCAGGCCTGCGTAAACTGCGGGCACAGGCATGGGCCTTGAAGGTGGTGCACGCAATGAGCAAAGAACTGAACGAACTGCTGGACAACAACACGCGTTGGGCGGCGGCCACTGAAGCCCGCGAGCCCGGCTTTTTCACGCGGCTGGCCAAGCAGCAAAGCCCGCGCTACATGTGGATAGGCTGCGCCGACAGCCGCGTGCCGGCCAATGAAATCACCGGGCTGGACCCGGGCGAGGTTTTCGTTCACCGCAACGTGGCCAATGTGGTGGTGCACAGCGACCTGAACGCGCTGTCGACCATCCAGTTCGCGGTGGAGCATTTGAAGGTCAAGCACATCATCGTGGTGGGCCACTACGGTTGCGCCGGCGTGCGCGCGGCGATGCGCGGCATCCGCGTGGGCCTGGCCGACAACTGGCTGCGTCATGTGCAAGACGTGCGCCTGCGCCACCGCAAGCGGCTGGACCATTTGCCCGAAGCCGAACAGGAAGACATCCTGTGCGAGATGAACGTCATCGAGCAAGTGGGCAATGTGGCGCTGTCCACCGTGGTGCAAGACGCCTGGGCGCGCGGCCAGGAAGTCGCCGTGCACGGCTGGGTCTACGGCCTGAAAGACGGCTTGCTGAAGAACCTGCACGTCACCATGAACACCTCCGACGAAGTGGTTACCGTTTTCGGTGAAGCCTTCAAGCGCTATCCGCGCGCCGCCGCCAACGTGATAGCGGTTGACGACGGCCTGGACGCTGCCGATACGCAGTTCGGACCCGTCGCGGTCTGAGGCCTCGGGCCGCGCCCGCGCCAACACAAGGCCTGAGCACTGCCCATGTTTCCGCAAAGCCTGACCGACCACACCGCCTTCGAGATGGCGCAGGCGCTGGTTGGCGGCTTCAACCACCACTACCGGCTTTTTCGTGCGACCACGGCGCAGGCCAAGGCGCGTTTCGAGCAGGCCGATTGGCATGGCCAGCAGCAAGCGCAGGCGCAGCGGATCGCCTTCTACGACGAGCGCGTGAATGAGGCTGTGGCCCAGCTGCGCGCCAGCTTTCGCATCGACGAGCTGAGCATGGACACCTGGCAGCAGGCCAAGCTGCATGTCATCGGCCTGCTGACCGACCACCACCAGCCCGAATTGGCGGAAACGTTTTTCAATTCGGTGACCGCCAAGCTCTTGCACCGCCGGTATTTCAAGAACGACTTCATCTTCGTGCGCCCGGCGGTGAGCACCGAATACATCGAGAACGACGAGCCGGGTTCCGCGCCCACTTACCGGGCCTATTACCCCAGTCCGGCGAGTTTGCACGAGACCTGGGTGCGCATCGTCGACAACTTCCAGTTGCGGCGCGAATTCGAAGATTTGAACCGCGACGTCGAACAGGTGGTGCGGGCCATGCAGGCCGAGTTGGGCGAAAAATTCGGCCCCTGGCGGCCGCGCGCCAATTTTCAGATTCAGGTGCTGTCCAGCTTGTTCTACCGCAACAAGGGCGCTTACCTGGTGGGCAAGATCATCAACGGCTTCCATGAAACGCCGCTGGCCCTGCCCATCCTGCACGGTGCTGACGGCAAGCTCATCATCGACGCCGCGCTCTTCGGTGAAGACGACTTGCTGATGATCTTCAGCTACGCCCGCGCCTACTTCATGGTCGAGATGGAAATTCCGTCGGCCTATGTGCAGTTCCTGCGCGGCCTGATGCCGCGCAAGCCGCGCGCCGAGCTTTACAACAGCCTGGGTTTGCAAAAGCACGGCAAGAACATTTTCTACCGCGACCTGCTGGCCCATTTGCGCCATTCGTCGGACAAATTCCGCATTGCGCCGGGCATCAAAGGCATGGTGATGCTGGTCTTCGACCTGCCGTCGTTCCCCTATGTCTTCAAGGTGATCAAAGACTTTTATCCGCCGCAGAAAGACACCACGCGTGAGCAGATCAAGGGCAAGTATTTGCTGGTGAAGCAGCACGACCGCGTGGGCCGCATGGCCGACACGCTGGAATACAGCAACGTGGCTTTCCCGCGCCAGCGTTTCGAGGAAGAACTGATTGCCGAGCTGCAGCACTACTGCCCCAGCCTGCTGGAAGAAGAGGGCGACACGCTGGTCATCCGCCATGCCTACATCGAACGCCGAATGATTCCGCTGAACATCCATTTGCAAGAGGCCAACCCCGAGCAATTGGCCCACGCGGTGGTGGAATACGGCAACGCCATCAAAGACCTGGTGGCGGCCAACATCTTCCCCGGCGACATGTTGTGGAAGAACTTCG
>JAYVBO010000607.1:0-2413 GCA_043750435.1 Betaproteobacteria bacterium
CCCGCTGACGGGGGCCCCGGTAACAGTTCAGCGGTTGACGAGTAACAACTTCCCCATCACCTGGCGCGAGCCCATGCGCGCGTAGGCCGGTTTGAGTTCACTCATCGGCAGTTCGCGGTCGATGACCGGCTTGATCAGTCCTTGCGCATACCACTGCGCCAGTTGCTGCATACCGGCGGCACTGGCTTTGGGTTCGCGTTTGACGAAGTCGCCCCAGAACACGCCGACCACCGAGGCGCCTTTCAGCAGCGCCAGGTTCCACGGCAGCGCCGGTATGCCGCCGCCGGCGAAACCCACCACCAGGTAGCGGCCGCGCCACGCGATGGAGCGGAACACCGGCTCGGCCAGTTCGCCGCCCACCGGGTCGTAGACCACATCAGGGCCCTTGCCGCCGGTCAGTTCCTTCAGCGTGGCGCGAATGTCTTGGGTGCTGTAGTTCAGCGTCGCGTCGGCGCCCATGGTTTTGCACAGCGCGCACTTTTCGTCGGTGGACGCGGCGGCGATCACACGGGCGCCGGCGGCCTTGGCGATTTGCACCGCTGCCGAACCCACACCGCCAGCGGCGCCCAGCACCAGCACGGTTTCACCGGCCTTCAAGGCCGCCCTGTCCATCAGTGCGTGGTGCGACGTGCCATAGGTGAACGCGAAGGCCGCGCCGTCGCGGATGGCGAAGCCCGGGGGCAGGGGCAGCACGCGGCTGGCGTCGACGACGGCATGGGTGCCGAAGCCGCCCACGCCAGCGATGGCGGCCACCGCGTCGCCCACCTTCAAGTGCTTGACGCCATCACCCACGGCGTCGACGCGGCCCGCATATTCAGCGCCCGGCACGAAGGGCAGCGGCGGCTTGAACTGGTACTTGCCTTGCACGATCAGCAAGTCGGGGAAATTCAGGCTGGCCGCTTCGATGGCGATGCGCACTTCACCGGCCTTGGGCTCGGGCGTGGGCAGCTCTTTCCATTGCAGGGCATCGACGCCGTCGAGTGTTTCGCATAGCCAAGCGTGCATGGTGCTGTCTCCGGGTTCAGGTGCGGCGGATCATAGGCAGCGCTTGCGCCCCCCGGCGACGCGTGCGCGACACTGCAGCCTTCGGCGTGGGGGCCGAATCACCGACAGGCCGCTACAGCGCCTGCCGCTGGATGGACGCCGTCAGGGCCTGCTTCAACGTGTCGATGGTGTCGGCCAGATGGGCCCGCGTTTGCGCATCGGTGGCCAGCGGGCTGCCGCGACGAACCGGTTTTTCGGCCTGGCGCTGAACGCCTTCCAGACGCGCCAGCAGCGCGCGAGCCTGTACCCGGGCGTAGCCGCGGGCGTCGGTGCGCGCGGCAGGTGAAGGCCGCACCAGCGCGAAGGCCAGGCGGTTGACGTAGTCGCGCTGCAGCTCGCGGCGCGGCGCGCTGATGTCGCCGCCTTGCTTCAGCTCGCTCCACACATCGGCGGCCAGGCGCTGGTGGATTTCGGACAGGTGGAAGGCCAGGGCGGCCTGGTCGACCTTGGCCGCGCTGTCCAGCACGCGCGCGGCCAGGCCGTCGCTCATCAGATAGGCCAGCACGGCGCGCTGCAGGTCCAGCAGGCGCTGCGGCACCGCAAAGTCGGTCGGCCCGCCGCTGGCTTCGGCGCGGTCCAGGAAGTCGGGGGCCAGCCGGCGCTGCAGCGCGGGGGTGATCTGCAGGCCGTCGGGCGCCAGGGCGGCGCGCACCATCAGGTCCAGCGCTTCGCGCTGCACGGGGGCCGACACCGGCTGCAGCGGGTCGCGACCGCTGCCGGGGAAGTCGCGCAGCGTGGCCACGCCGCCGATTTGCCGCGCCAGCACGCCCATCACCCGCGTCACGTCGGCCAGCGCATAGGCCAGCGAGCGGCGCAGCACGGCGTAGTCGCGTTGCGGCGACAGGGCGCGCGTTTCCTGGCGTTTGAAGAGGTCGCGCGCGATCGCCAGGCGCTTGGCCGCGAAAGCCACCGGGTCGTTGCCCAGGTCTAGCTGGATGGTCTCGGGGTCGAGGCCGAAGTAGGTGTCTTCGTCGGTGCCGAAGGCCAGCAGCGGTTCGCTGCTGCGCGCGGCGATGCGCTGCAGTTCGGTTTGCTCGGCCTTCGCGGCTTCCGGCGTGCTGCCGCTGGCGATCGGCTTGTAGGCGTATTCGATGGCCCAGTAGTCGTAGGGCCCCAGCGTGGTCTGGAAGGGCACGCCACCGGTCTTGCCGGGGCTGGGCAGGTTGACGGCGTTGTATTCCATCACCGAGCCCGTGGTGCCGTGGGCGCGGGTGAATTCGGGGTCGGCCAGTTGTGCTTCGGTGTAGACCCGCGAGGCGCGGAAGTTGTGCCGCAGGCCCAGTGCGTGGCCCACCTCGTGCATGATGGAATCCTTGACGTAGTCCTGCACGAACTGCTGCGCCATGGGGCTGTCAGGCTCCAGTTCACC
>JAYVBO010000608.1:0-5628 GCA_043750435.1 Betaproteobacteria bacterium
CCCTGCCAATTCGGTGTTCGAACTGCCCATGTAGGCCTCGATCACGGCCGGGTCCTTGCTGACCACGTCGTAGGGCCCTTCGGCCAGCGTGGCACCGCGTTGCAGCACGGTGATGGTGTCGGCGATGCTGCTGACCACGCTCATGTTGTGTTCCACCATCAGCACCGTGCGGCCCACCGAGACCTTCTTGATCAGCAGACGGATGCGGTCCACGTCTTCCAGGCCCATGCCCTGCGTGGGCTCGTCCAGCAGCATCAACTGCGGCTGCATGGCCAGCGTGGTGGCAATTTCCAGCGCGCGCTTGCGGCCGTAGCTCAGTTCCACCGCAGTGAGGTCGGCGTACTTTTCCAGATCGACCTCGCGCAGCAGTTCAAGGGCCAGCGGATTCAGGCGATTGAGTTCACGCTCGCTGCGCCAGAACTGGAAAGAGTTGTTCAGCTTGTGCTGCAGCGCCACGCGCACGTTTTCCAGCACGCTCAGATGCGGGAATACCGACGAGATCTGGAAGGACCGGATGACCCCGCGACGCGCAATGTGGGCCGGCGTTTCGGCGGTGATGTCGTGGCCGTCAAACAGGATCTGGCCCGAAGTGGGCGTGAGGAATTTCGTCAGCAGGTTGAAGCAGGTTGTCTTGCCAGCGCCATTGGGGCCGATCAAGGCGTGGATGCTGCCGCGCCGGACCCGCAAATTGACATGGTCCACGGCAACAAAGCCTTTGAACTCTTTGGTCAGGGCGCGGGTTTCGAGGATGAATTCGTTGCTCATGCAGATGCGGTGGCTGTGGCCAGCAGTTTAGGCCGCGCAGCGCCGGCTGGGCACAATGACGGCATGCTGATAACCCCGTATGGCCGGTGGCGCGCAAGTGCGCATGCATTTGCGTTCGCGCTGTTCGCGCTGGCCCCATCGGGTGCCTGGTCGGCGGACAAGCCACCCGCGCCTTGTGCGGCCCTGACGACGCCGGCCATCTTGGTGCAGGTGAACGCCGCACGGGCCCAAGGTGCGCTGTGCGGGGCGCGCGGCGGCATCGCGCCGTCGGGCGCCTTGCGCTGGAACGACGCGCTGCAGGCGGTGGCGCGGCAGCAGGCCTTGTGGATGGCCGACTTCGGCATGCTGGTGCACGCCGGCCGCGAAGGCGAAACGCTCAGCCAGCGGGCCGCCGCCGCTGGTTACGCCTATGCCCGCATCGGTGAAAACCTGGCCCACGGCCAAGCCAATTTGGCGCAGGCCTTGAACGGTTGGGCCGCCAGCGAGGGTCACTGCGTGAACCTCTACGACTTGGCCGTCACCGAGATGGCGCTGGCCTGCGTGCCGGGCCGTGACGGCCGGGCTTTTTGGGTCTTGATACTGGGACAGCCGCTGTGACTTGCGGCACCGCCGCGCGCGAAATCACGCCGCCGCCCAAGCACACCTCGCCGTCGTAAAGCACGGCACTCTGACCGGGCGTCACAGCCCACTGCGGGTGGTCGAAGGCCAGGTGGACGGCGCTGCCGTCCAGCACCTGCATGGTGCAAGGTGCGTCGGTCTGGCGGTAGCGCGCCTTGGCGCCCAGCCGTCCCGCCGCGGGCGCGTGACCGGCCACCCAGCTCAGGTCTTGGGCTTCCAGCCAGGATGATTGCAACCACGCGTGGTCGTGGCCCTGCACCACGTGCAGCGCGTTGTGCGCCAGGTCTTTGTGGGCCACAAACCACGGTGCGTGCAGGCCGTTGGCGTCGCTGCCCGCTTTCGTGCCGCCTATGCCCAGGCCCTGGCGCTGGCCCAGCGTGTAGAAGCTCAGCCCCACGTGGCGCCCGACCTCGTGCCCGCGCTCGTCCAGCATGGGCCCGGGTTCGTGGCTGAGGTAGCGGTTCAGGAAGTCGCGGAAAGGCCGCTCACCGATGAAGCAGATACCGGTGCTGTCCTTCTTCTTCGCATTCGGCAGGCCGATTTCGTCGGCGATGCGCCGCACCTCGGTCTTCTTCAACTCGCCCACCGGGAACAGCGTCTTGCTGAGTTGCGCCTGGTTCAGGCGGTGCAAAAAGTAGCTCTGGTCTTTGGCCGGATCCAGGCCTTTCAGCAGTTCGTAAGCGCCATCGCGTTCGCGCACCCGGGCGTAGTGGCCGGTGGCAATCTTCTCGGCGCCCAGGCGCATCGCGTGGTCCAGAAAAGCCTTGAACTTGATCTCGGCGTTGCACAGCACATCGGGGTTGGGCGTGCGGCCGGCGGCATATTCGCGCAGGAATTCAGCGAAGACGCGGTCTTTGTATTCGGCCGCGAAATTGACGTGCTCGATCTCGATGCCCAGTACATCGGCCACGGCAGCGGCGTCGACGAAATCGACGTTGCTGGAACAGTATTCACTGTCGTCGTCGTCTTCCCAATTCTTCATGAAGATGCCGACGACATCAAAGCCCTGCTCTTTGAGCAGGTAGGCGGTGACCGCGGAATCGACGCCGCCACTCAGGCCCACCACCACGCGCGTTTTCGTCATCACCGCAATTATCCCGGCACGCCACAATCGCCGCTTTTCCACACCCGAGGCGCACACCATGTCCGGACACGGCTTCCACGTTCACGGCCCGCACGACCACGAAATCGAACACGTCGCCCAGGGCGGCTCGCACGGCGGCCACGACCCGGCGGCCGGCACCATTGCCGTGGCCACGGCCATCATCGCCACGGTGGGCGCGCTGTTCTCCTACATGGGCGGGGCCACCCAGGCCAATGCCGGCCTGTACAAGAACGACGCCGCCATCAAGAAGACCGAAGCGTCCAACCAGTGGAATTTCTACCAGGCCAAGAGCAGCAAGCAGAACATGGCCGAACTGGCCAGCGTGCTGGTGGCTGACGACAAGAAGAGCAAGTACGTGGATGAGGTCGAGCGCTACAAAAAGGAAAAGGCCGACATCAAACTGGCCGCCGAGAAGCTGGAAGCCGAGTCCAACGAATGGGACAAGAAGAGCGGCGAACAACTGCACCAGCACCACCGCTGGGCGCAGGCCACCACGGCACTGCAGGTCTCCATCGCGCTGGCCGCCATGGCCCTGCTGACCAAGAAGCTGTGGTTGCAGCGCGGCATGTACGGCGTGGCCGGCGTGGGCGTTGTGCTGGGCGTGCTGGCGGGCCTGCACATCTGAACCCACCAGGACCCCACCATGACACTCACCCGCCGCATCGCCCTGGCCAGCGCCGCCCTGGCCGTACCCGCACTGGGCGGCGCCCAGGCCGCTGGCTGGCCCAAGCAGTCGATCCGCTTCGTGGTGCCTTTTGCGCCAGGCGGCACGTCCGAAATCGTGGCCCGCACCGTGGCCGCCGAACTCACCAAGCAACTGGGCCAGACGGTCTACGTCGACAACAAGGGCGGCGGTGGCGGCATACCGGCGATGAGCGACGTGGCCCATGCCACGCCCGACGGCTACACCATCATCCTGGGTCATGTGGGTTCACTGGCGGTGAACCCCATCATCTTTCCCAACCAGCCCTTCAACGTGAACAAGGACTTTCTGCCGGTCACGCTGCTGGCCAAGGTGCCCAACCTCTTCGTCATCCACCCCGACGTGCCGGCCACCAATTTCAAGGAATTCGTGTCCTACGTGAAGAAGAACCCCGGCAAGCTGAATTACGGCACCGCCGGCAACGCCAGCGCGGGCCATCTGTCGATGGAATACCTGAAGCTGGTGACGGGCATGTACATCACCCACATCCCCTATCGCGGCACCGGGCCCATGCTGACCGACCTGCTGGCCGGCCGCACGCAGGCCAGCAGTGCAGGTCTGCCGGCGCTGCTGCCGCACATCAAGAGCGGCAAGCTGCGGGCCATCGCCGTGGGCACGGCCAAGCGGCTGCCGCTGCTGCCCGATGTGCCCACCGTGATGGAGATGGGTTTCAAGGATTTCGAGACCTCGCAGTGGTACGGCATCTTGGTGCCGGCCGGCACGCCGCGTGACATCGTCAAGCGCTTGCAGGAAGAGTCGCTGAAGGCCCTGAAGAGCAACTCGGTGACGGCACGCTTCGCCGAAGACAGCGCGGTGGGCGGCGGCGGCCCGCCCGAGGAATTTGCGGCCTTCATCGCGCAGCAGCAGAAAGTCTGGAAAGAGATCGTTGTGCGCGCCGGCATCAAGCCCGATTGACGCCTCAAGCCCAAGCTGCAGATCAAGCGCCAAGACCCATGGACCTGTCGCGTTTCCCCCGCCGTAAATACACCGAAGGCCCGACTCCGCTGGAACCGCTGCGGCGCTTCTCGGCCGCGCTGGCCGCCACCTGCCCGGGCGGCGTGGGCCCTGAGGTCTGGATCAAGCGCGACGACATGCTGGGCTTGTTCCCGGGGGGCAACAAGACGCGCAAGCTGGAATTTCTGGTGGCCGACGCGCTGGCCCAGGGCGCCGACACCCTGGTCACCTGCGGCGCGCCGCAAAGCAACCACTGCCGCATCACGCTGGCGGCTGCCGCGCGTGAGGGGCTGCGCTGCCGCTTCGTCATCGAAGAACGCCTGCCGAACAGCTACAGCGCCACGGCCAGCGGCAACCACTTCTACTTCCGCCTGATGGGCGTTGAAGCCATCGCCGTGGTGCCCGCCGGCAGCAACCTGGCGGCTGGCATGCAGCAGGTGGCCGACGAACTGGCCGCCGTGGGTCGCCAGGGCTACGTCATTCCCGTCGGGGGCAGCAGCGCCATCGGCGGCCTGGGCTATGTGGATTGCGCCCAGGAATTGCAACAACAGTGGGCGCAGCGCGGCCTGCACTTCGACCAGGTGGTGGTGGGCTCGGGCAGTTCGGGCACGCACGGCGGCCTGGTGGCGGGTTTCGCCGCCTTGGGCATGACGACGGCTGTGCTGGGCATCGGCGTCAGCCGCGACCCGGCCGACCAGGCGCCGCTGGTGCGGCGCGAGGCGCAGGCCGTGCTGAAGCTGCTGGGCAGCGGCATCACGCTGCCCCACGACGCCGTGCGTTGCGTGGGCGGTTACTGGCAACCTCAGTACTCGGTGCCCAATGCGGCCATGGTGGAAGCCGTGCAGTGGCTGGCGCGCAGCGAGGGCGTGGTGCTGGACCCCACCTACACCGGCAAGGCCATGGCAGGCCTCATCGGGCTGGCGCGTCAGGGGGTTTTCAAGGCGGGCGAAAAACTGCTTTTCTTGCACACCGGCGGCCTGCCTGCGGTGCACGCCCACGAGCGCGTGCTGCTGGGCGACGTGCCGCTGTAGGGCTCAGCAGGTCAGCATCTCGGAGCGCGTGCGGATCAATTCGCGGGCCCGGTTCATGGCGTAGTGCAGGGCTTCGTCGGCCGAACGCCAGCGGTAGCCACAGGCCAGGCTGTCGTCGCGAAAAGCTTCGCGCTGGCCCGGCTGCGCGCCGCGCACCCGGTTGACCACCAACGCGGCGATGTAGCCGTCGCCCTTGGGCGCTTCGACGGCGCCAACGAAGATGCGGTAGTCGCCTTCATGGGATTCATTGAATTGCATGGGGCTGCCTTGTCGTTGTGTAGGGGCGGGACCGATTGCAATGATCGCCCCATGCTTGGGCATGACCCATCCCTCGGGAGGGGGTTTGCGTCCTACATGGGGATGACGACTCGGCCGCTGCCGACGCTCTGAAGACCGCCGCGGCGGCCGCGTTCACACCGGCCGCTTGCTAGCCTGCGCCAGGTAGAACCATT
>JAYVBO010000609.1:0-2412 GCA_043750435.1 Betaproteobacteria bacterium
CGCGACGCCGCCTGCGCTGCCTATTTGCGCTTGTTTGACAACCTGCCCTCAGGCGCTGGCACAGGCGCGGGCGCAGGCGCTGCCGAGGACGCCGCATGCTGATCGGCCAGATGCTGCGTTTCCTGCCGGCCCAGTTGCTGTCGCCGGCCGCGCAGCTGATCTCGATGGTGCTGTGGACGCACTGGCTGGCACCCGCCCAGATGGGCGTCTTCACGTTGATAACGGCCACGCAGGAAATCGCCTACACCGTGACCCTGGCCTGGTTCTCGATCTACGCCCTGCGCTATGTGCCGGCGGCCAACGACCACGACGCCAGCCGGCGCTACCTGGGCACCGAAAACCTCATCGTGCTGGGCAGCATCGCCGCCGCCATGCTGGTGGGCCTGGCCACGGCGCTGGTGTTGCCGCCCGACGGCCAGCTGGGCCGCGACACGCTGGCCGTCGGCCTGTACTTCGCCACGCGCGGCCTCAGTGCGCACTACGCCGAGCGGGCCCGCGCCCAGTCGGCTTTCGTGGCCTACACGGTGCTGCAAACGGCCGGCCCGGTGGGGGCCATCGGCCTGGGCCTGTGGGCCTTCCAGATCTTCGAACCCAATGCCTACGTGCTGCTGGGGGCCTACGCTGCCGCGCAGGCGCTGGGCGCGCTGGTGGCCCTGCCGCTGATGAGCATGCACTGGCGCCTGGTGCGGCCCGACGCCGCGCTGCTGCGCGCGGCCCTGGCCTTCGGCGGCCCAGTGTTGGGCCTCAGCGTGCTGGGCTGGGTGGCTGAAAACTACATCCGCTACCTGGTGCAGTGGCAGGCCGGTGCGGCCACGCTGGGCTTGATGATCGTCGGCTGGTCGCTGGGCCGGCGCTGCGCCGCCGTGGCCACCATGCTGGTCGCCACGGCAGCATTTCCGCTGGCCTCGCGGCTGCTGAACCAGGGCCGGCGCGCCGAGGCGCTGGCGCAACTGAGCATCAACGCCGCGCTGGTGCTGGCGGTGCTGGCGCCAGTGACGGCGGCCCTGGCCTTCCTGGGCCCGGCGCTGGTTTCGCTGACGGTGCAAAGCGACTACCAGGCCATCACCGCGTCTTTGCTGGGCTGGGCCGTACTGGGCGGCGCGCTGCGCAATCTGCACTGCCACGTCACCGACCAGCTGATGGTGCTGGAACGCCGGCTGGGCCTGGTGGCCTGGGTTGATGTGGTCGAAATCGTGGCCTGCGCCGGTGCGTCGCTGGCCGGCCTGCTGCTGGCCGGATTGCAGGGCGCCCTGATCGGCCAGGCCCTGGGTTCACTGCTGACACTGGGCCTGAGCATGCACTGGGCGCGGCAGCGCCTGGGTCTGGTCTGGCCCTGGGCCGATTCCCTGCGCGTGCTGCTGGCCACAGCGTTGATGGCGCTGGCCCTGTGGGCGCTGGACCGCGGCTTGGCCAGCACCAGTGGCCTGCACGGCGTGCAAGGCCTGGTGACCGGCGCGCTGGTGGGCGCCGGGGTCTATGCGCTGGCGCTGGCGACGCTGTTCGCGCGGCGCTTCGTGCGCTGGCGCCAGAGCCAGAGCGCGACCCACGGCTTGCCCCAGGCCGACAGCGCCACACAGGCGTCCAGCAGCGGCACCGGCGAGCCCTGAAAAACCGCCTTGTGGTGGTAGGCGCCGATGCCGAAGTCCATCACCAGCCGGCCTTGCGTCCACAAGTGGTGGCCGGTGCGTTCGCAGCTCAAGCGGCCGGGTGAGCAGGCGGCCCAGGCCCCGCCTTCGCTGCACAGGCGCAGCGCAATGCAGCGCCGGCTGTTGGCCACGCCCAGCTGCACGGCCACCCAGGTGTCACCGTCGCGCAGGGCCGTCAGCACCACGCTGCCGTCGGCCAGGCCGCCTTCGACCAGGCGCTGGTAGAAAGCGCTGTAGGCGGGTTGGTCCAGCCGGTAGTCGTGGCCCGTGGCGCGCAGCCGTTCGGCCTGGCGCGCGGCCAGGTGGGCATAGGCCTGCTGGGCCAGGGCCGGGTCGGTGATGCGTTCGAAGCGCGCCTGCGGGCTGCGCGTGTAGACCCGCCAGGCGCGCTCGAATTCCTTGCGCACGCGCTTGTCCAGCGTGTAGCGCCAGGCGTCCCAGTCGGCCTCGCTGGTGCCTGCGCTCGTGCTCGTGCTCGTGCTCGTACTCGTACTCGTGCTCGTGCTCGTGCCGATCGTGACGGCCGTGCCCTGCATCTCGCCAGCCTGCACGGGCAGCGCCAGGGCCAGCGGGTTGGCCACTGGCGGGTGGCTGTCCAGCGTGGCGGGCAGCATCTTCTGCAAGCGCAGCACGTCGTGTCCCGGTGCGATGGCCTCGCGCACGGCCTGCCAGATGGCGTGCGCCCGCGTGGCGGCCTGCGCCGGGTCGTCACCGGCCCAGCCGGCGGCCAGCAGCGGCGCGTTGTAGTCGACCACGGTGGCGTCGG
>JAYVBO010000610.1:0-2403 GCA_043750435.1 Betaproteobacteria bacterium
GCGGTGGACCCGGTGGAAGGCTGGATCGCCACATGCTAGGTGCCGCAAGGCCGCCGGCAGCACCTACTATCCGGGCCGGGGTTGCCCGCCTGCGGTGACGGTGGCGGCGCAGACGGGGCGGCGGTTCGGATGGGGATGCTGATGGCGCGTGACGACGCGGCGATGAGCCGGGAACTGGTGCTCGCAAGACTGCGATCGCACCGCGCGGCCCTGCCCACTGCCTGGCTGTCCTCGGGGCTGGCCTTGGTGGCCGTGGCCCTCATCCTGCGCGGCGGCGCCGACCGGCCGTTGCCGTGGCTGGGCATCAGCGGCTTGGTGCTCGCCCTGCTGCTGCGCATGGGCGCCGCCTGGGCCTATGACCGTCGTGACGCCCGCGAGGGTGGCGCCACGCCCGAGGCCTGGCTGCTGCGCTTTCGCGGGGTTCACGCCGCCCAGGGCCTGGCCTGGATGCTGATAGCGCTGCAGCTGACAGTCCTGGCCGCGCCGGCCAATCACACCCTGGTTGTCTTCGCCCTGACCGCGCTGGTGGTCTGCGCCCTGGTGTCCGCGGCCTTCGACTGGTTGTCCGCCGTCACCTTCAGCGGCCTGACCTTCGTGCCGCTGCTGCTGAGCGTGGTGCAGGCCGGCAAGCTCCGCTTGGGCCCCGAAATGGTGGTGGCCCTGAGCTTCATCGCCGTGATGCTGCTGGCGCTGCGCCGGTCGGAGCTGAGCCTGCGCCAGGCGGTGCTGCAGCAATTGGCGGTGCGCGCCAGCGCGGCCGCGGCGCGTGGCCTGGCTGCTGAGGCCGAAAGCGCGCGGCGCGAGTTGGCCGTGCAGAACCACCGCATGACCCAACTGCTGGCCACCACGCGCCAGGGCTGCTGGTTCATCGACGGGGCAGGCATCACCACCGATGTCAACGATGCAATGTGCGAACTGCTGGCCCGCCCGCGTGAGTGGCTGGTCGGCCGTCGCGCCTGGGACTGCTTTTCGGGCGAGGCGCTGGCCACGCTGCAGCGCGAGATGCTGGCGCGCCGCGAAGGGCGGGTCGGGGCCTACGCCATCACCATCACCCGATCCGACAGCAGTCAGCGGCATTGCCGGAACAACGCCTCGCCGCTGTTCGATGCCCAAGGCGGTTTCATGGGGTCGGTGGGCTTGTGGACCGACCTGACCGACATGGTCGAGGCCAACCGCGATCTGCAGATCCACGCCTGGGCCATCAACTCCATCACCGACGCGGTGTCCGTCATCGGCGAGGACACGGTCTACCGCATGGTCAATGACGCGTGGTGCCGCGGCACGGGCATGCCGCGCGAACAGGTTGTGGGCCGCAACGCCCTGAAGCTGATGCCGCCTGGCGCGTCCACCGATGAGCGCCTGGCGGCGCTGCGTGCCTGCCTGGCGAGCAATGAAGTTCAGGTCTTGCGCGCCGCGGTTGAATGGCCCGGCCAGGAGCACCGCACGGTGCAGACCCATCTCTACCCCTACGACGGCCAGGACGGGTCGCGTTGCGTCGTGATGGTGACGCGGGACGTCACCGCTGAGGAGCAGGTCCTGCGCGCGTTGCGAGCCAGCGAGGCCGAGCAGCGCGCTCTGCTCGATGCCTTCCCGGGCTACATCGTGCGATTGGACAGCGACCTGGTCTATCGCTACGTCAATCAAAAGATGGTGGACCTGCTGGGCACGAGCCGCGAAGCGATGGTGGGCCGGTCAGTGGGCGAGCTGTTTGGCGCCGAACGCGAGGCACTGATCCGCGATGAGTGCCAGCGCGCACTGGCTGGCGAGGTGGTGGTCACTGACCGACGGATAGCCCAGCGGCCGGATGGGCACGAGGTCTGGGTGCAGATCACCACCGCCGTCGGCCAGGACCCGCGCACCGGCGAGCCGCAGTTCTACGCTTTCTGCGCCGATGTGACCGGCCTGCACCGCGCCCAACTGGCGACCGATGATGCGCGCGCCGAAGCCGAGCGCGCCAACCACGCCAAGTCGCAGTTCCTGTCGCAGATGTCGCATGAATTGCGCACCCCCATGAACGCCATTCTGGGTTTCGCCGAACTGCTGGACACCGACGCGCAGCGGCCCTTGGCGGACAGCCAGCGCAGCCAACTGCGCGAGATTCGGCGCGGCGGTGAACACCTGCTGGGGCTGATCAACGAAGTGCTGGAACTGGGTCGCATCGAAGCGGGCCACCTGGTGGTGCAGGCGATGGCGGTGGACCTGCGCGAACTGCTCACCGAATGCCTGAACCTGCTGCAGCCATTGGCCGGCGCACGCCCCGTGCTGCTGTTGCCCTTGCGTTCCGACGCCGCCGCCAGCCACGTGCGGGCCGACCCGCTGCGGCTCAAGCAGGTGCTGCTGAACCTGCTGGGCAATGCCATCAAATACAACCATCCCGGCGGGGAGGTTGAAGTGTTCTGGGCG
>JAYVBO010000611.1:0-2402 GCA_043750435.1 Betaproteobacteria bacterium
GACCACGACATGCACCGCGGCCAGCAGCACGCCGACGCCGAACACGATCATCGGCACGCCGATGAAGTGGGTGACGATGTTGCGCCGGTCGCGGTGGTATTGCGCGTACTGGCCCAGCAGGGCCAGCGCGGGGCGGAAGGGTGTGGCCATGGTGTGTCTCCTCTGCGTTTCATCCTAGCGCAGGAAGGCCGCGATGGGGCGGTCCAGCGGCTCCTAGAATCGCCGGCCAACCGGGAGTGCAACACGTGACGATCAAGAGCGACAAGTGGATACGGCGCATGGCCGAACAGCACGGCATGATCGAACCCTTCGAGCCCGGCCAGGTTCGGGTGAATGCGGCGGGCGAAAAGATCGTCAGCTACGGCACCAGCAGCTATGGCTACGACATCCGCTGCGCGCCGGAATTCAAGGTCTTCACCAACATCCACAGCACCGTGGTGGACCCGAAGAACTTCGACGAGAACAGCTTTGTCGACATCAACAAGGATGTCTGCGTCATCCCGCCGAACAGCTTCGCGCTGGCCCGCACGCTGGAATATTTCCGCATCCCGCGCAATGTGCTGACCATCTGCCTGGGCAAGAGCACATACGCCCGCTGCGGCATCATCGTCAACGTCACGCCCTTCGAGCCCGAATGGGAAGGCTATGTCACGCTGGAATTCAGCAACACCACGCCGCTGCCGGCCAAGATCTACGCCGGCGAAGGTTGCGCCCAGGTGCTGTTCTTTGAAAGCGACGAGGTCTGCGAGGTCAGCTACAAAGACCGCGGCGGCAAATACCAGGGCCAGCGCGGTGTGACGCTGCCCAAAGCCTGAACCCGTCAAGGAGCACGCGATGAAGATGGACGGCCAGGACGAGAGCGACAACGTCGAAGACGCACGGGGTTCCAGCGGGGGTGGCGGCGGATTCGGCGGCGGCATAGGCGGCCGCCACATCGGCCTGGGCAGCATCGCCATTGCGCTGGTGGCGGGCTGGGTCTTCGGGGTCAACCCGCTGACTGTGCTGGGCCTGCTCAGTGGGGGTGGCGGTGGCGGCGGCAGCGCGCCGGTGACCCACAGCGCGCCCGGCCCGGCGGGCAAACCGCCGGCGGGCGACCCGCAGGCGAAGTTCGTCTCGCAGGTCTTGCGCAGCACCGAAGTGGTCTGGGCCGATGTCTTCCGTGCGTCCGGCAAGACCTACCAGGTGCCCAAGCTGACGCTGTTCAGCGGCAGCTACCCCACCGGCTGTGGCCGCGGCGACGCGGCAATGGGGCCCTTCTACTGCCCGGCTGACGCCCACGTCTACCTCGACATGGGCTTCTTCCAGACCCTCAGCCAGCGCCTGGGCGCGCCGGGGCAATTCGCCCAGGCCTATGTGATAGGCCACGAGGTGGGTCACCACGTGCAGAACCTGCTAGGCGTCAGCGGCCAGGTGGACGCCGCGCGGCAACGCGGCACCGAGGCCCAGGCCAACGCCATGAGCGTGCGGCTGGAATTGCAGGCTGATTGCTTTGCCGGCGTGTGGGCCAACCTGGCGCAGCGCGAACAGGGCGGCTGGCGGCTGGAAGACGGCGACATCGAAACGGCGCTGAACGCGGCTTCGCAAATCGGCGACGACACGCTGCAGCGCAAGTCACGCGGCACCGTGGTGCCCGAGAGCTTCACGCACGGCAGCAGCCAGCAGCGGGTGACCTGGTTCAAACGCGGTTTCGACACCGGCAATGTGAAGCAATGCAACACCTTCGAAGCGCGCCCATAAAGGGGGCGCTTCCAGGTTGTGGCCTAATCCAGGGTTTTGTTCGAACCGGAGCCCCTCATGGCAAACAAGATCGTCACCGAAGCCGACCGCAAGGCCACCCCGCGTCCCGCCGCCCCGATCGGCGTGACCCACACCTCGCCCAAGGGCCAGAAGGTCAGCCTCGAGCGCGGCGCGCACACGCGCAGCAAGAAGAACCCCGGCAAGCGCCCGAAAAAGGGCGGCTGAACGTAGGCCCCCAAGCTCGCTTTCGCTCGCTACCCCCCGAGAGGGATGCCCCGCTGGCGGCCCGGCGGAGCCGGTTCCGCGGCGGGTAGCTTGGTGCCATCAGCATGTTGCGGATTACTGAGCTTCGGCTGCTGCTGAACCACGATGAAGCCGCGCTGCGGCCGGCAGTCGTGGGGCGGCTGGGCATCAACGATGCTGCGCTGACCGCCTACACCGTCTTCCGCCGCGCCTACGACGCGCGCAAGAAGTCAGCGGTTCAGCTCATCTACACCATCGACTGCGAACTCGGCAACGAGAGCGCGGTCTTGGCGCGTCTGGCCGGCGACCCACACATCCGGCCTTCGCCCGACACGCGCTACCAATTTGTCGGCCATGCGCCGGCCGATTTCAAGGCGTCGGGGCGGCGCCGCCCAGTGGTGGTGGGCTTTGGCCCCTGCGGC
>JAYVBO010000612.1:0-2400 GCA_043750435.1 Betaproteobacteria bacterium
GAAGAAGCCATCAAGTTGGGCCTGGCCGACAGCCTGGGCAACCTGGACTACGTGGCGCGCGAGGTCATCAAGGCCGAAGACATCATCGACTACACGCCGCGCGACAACGTGGCCGAACGGCTGGCCAAGCGCTTCGGTGCCAGCGTGGGTGCAGGCGCGGTCAAGGCCCTGCACGCGATGGCGCCACTGCGGTGAGCGTGCCCTGGGGTGAGCGCGTGGCCGTGGCCACGCAGCACCTGCTGCCCAAGCAGGCCTTGACGCAATTTGCTGGCCTGGTAGCGGGCCGGCAAGGCGGCGCGGCCACCACGGCCATCATCCGCTGGTTCATAGCCCGCTACGGTGTGAACATGGCCGAAGCGGCCAACCCCGAACCTGCGGCCTACGCCAGCTTCAACGACTTCTTCACGCGGGCGCTGCAGCCCAGCGCGCGGCCCTTGGCGGCGGCCGAGCTGATTTGCCCAGTGGACGGCGCTGTCAGCCAGGTCGGTGCCATCGAAGGCGACCAGATCTTCCAGGCCAAGGGCCACCGCTACAGCACCACCGCGCTACTGGGCGGCGACAGCGCACTGGCCGCGCACTTCCACGGCGGCCATTTCGCCACCATCTACCTCAGCCCCAAGGACTACCACCGCATCCACATGCCCTGCGCGGGCCGCTTGCTGCGCATGATCCATGTGCCGGGTGAGTTGTTCTCGGTGAACCCGGCCACCGCGCGCGGCGTGCCCGGCTTGTTCGCGCGCAACGAGCGCGTGGTATGCGTGTTCGACGGCGAACACGGACCCTGGGTGAATGTGCTGGTGGGCGCCACCATCGTCGGCAGCATGGCCACGGTGTGGCACGGGGTGGTCAACCCACCGCGCCCCGGCACGCTGCGCGAGTGGGCCTACCAAGTGGGCCAGGTTGATCTGGCGCAGGGCGCCGAGATGGGCCGCTTCCTGCTGGGTTCCACCGTGGTGATGCTGTTCCCGCGCGGACCGCTGCAATTCAATCCGGCCTGGGTGCCGGACCAGGTGGTACGCCTGGGCGAGGTGATGGCGCAGCGCGCCTGAGGCCGCTTCAGCCGAAGAAGCCCGGGACGTGCGCGGAGCTTCAACCAAAGAGGCCCGGCGCGTGCGCCGGGTCGTCCACCTCGCTGTAGAAGCACGACGGACACACGGCGCGGTAGCGTTCATTGCCACCGATCACCACCTGCTCGCCTTCCTGCACGCGCCGGCCCAGGTCGTCCACGCGCAAATTCATGCTGGCCTTGCGCGCGCAGGCGCAGATGGTCTTCATTTCTTCCAGGTCGTCGGCCAGTGTCAGCAGGGCGGCGGCACCGGGGAAGGCATCGCCGCGAAAATCGCTGCGCAAGCCGTAGCACAGCACCGGCAGGTGGGCCGCGTGGGCCAGGCGGTGCAACTGCCGCACCTGGTCGGGTGTCAGGAACTGGGCTTCGTCGATCAGCACGCAGGCGTAGCCCTGGCCCAACCACTCGGCGTCAAAGACCGTCTGCGGGCCAAAGGTCTCGACCGAGCGCTGCAGGCCCAGCCGTGAACCGATGATGCCGGCGCCTGCCCGATCGTCGTGGGCGGCGGTGAAGAGCCGCACCTTCATGCCGCGCTCTTCGTAGTTGTGCGCCGCCTGCAAGAGGTTGGTGCTCTTGCCGGCGTTCATCGCGGCGTATCGGAAATAGAGTTTGGACAATGGCGCCCCTCGGCCGACGGGTACATCGGCCGATCCCCCGAGGGGATACAGGCCGGCTTGGGAGCGGCCCGGCGCTCGGCCCGCTCAAACGCCGATTCTGCCCGCCGTGTTCAGAGCGGCGGAATGCGCAGCAACTGCCCGGGGTAGATCTTGTCCGGGTGGCCCAGCATCGGTCGGTTGGCTTCGAAGATCACCGGGTACTTGTTGGCGTTGTCGTAGTACTGCTTGGCGATCTTGCTCAGGTTGTCGCCCGAGACCACCGTGTGCCATTGCGACTCTTCGGCCGGTTGGTCCACCGTCAGCATGTCGTTGACGGCTTCGACGCCTGACACGTTGCCGCAGCACAGCAGCACCTTTTCCTTGGTCGCCTGGTCGGCCACGGTGCCCGACACGGTGACCGTGCCGCTGGCCGCTTCGACGGCCACGTCCAGACCACTGACCGCCAGACCCTGCGTCTCGATGTAAGCCGCCACCGCGCGGCCGGCGGCGGCGCTCAGCGCGGCCACGTTTTCCTCGGTCGGTGCGGCCGCTACAGCCACCTGGGCAGCCTGGGCCTCGCCGCGGTGGAACAGCTTCTCGCCAGCGTCTTTGATGAATGACAGCAAACCCATGTGTATCCCCTCTTTGCGCCGCCATCGGCGCGTTCCCGGCATCCTAGGGCCAGCGGCCACTTTGCACCGCCATGCCTAAGAACAGGGTCACCGATACGAGCGCGGC
>JAYVBO010000613.1:0-5594 GCA_043750435.1 Betaproteobacteria bacterium
GCCCCCTTGCCGTGGTCGGCCTGGCGCGGCGTGGCCGACAACTCCAGCAGAAAGCAGGGGTTGAAGCCGTCGATGGTGCGCAGTGCGTTCTCGCTGTAAGCGTGTTGGCCTTCATCAATGACCACCATCGGCCGCAGCAAACGCATCACATTGCCCAGGCTACTTTTGACGATGCTGCCTTTCTGCGCACGCGCTTCCTCGGCGCTTTGCCAGGGGCTGCCGTAGGCGTCCAGGTTGGGCACTTCACGCAGCAAGTCCCAATGCGCCTCGATGTCGTCTTCACGCGGCAAAAAGCCCAGCACATTGCCCCGGTCGCGAAAGAAACGCAGCGTCTCTTTGCTCTGCCGGTTGGCGGCTTGCAGCATCAGCACCATCACGCACAGGCTGCCATCGGTGTCCAGGCGTGACAGCGGCGCGTTCTTTTCCAGCACCTTCACGCGGCCGGCGCCGGCCGCGTTCAGCAGCTGCCGGTAAGGGTGGTCGCGGTTGCTCAATGCGGCCAGGGTCTGGCGGTATATGGCCTCGTTCGGCACCACCCACAACACCAGGCCAGTGTGCTGCTGCAGCCAGCCGCTGAACACCTGGCCCACGGCCGCAGCGGCCAACAGCGTTTTGCCGCCGCCAGTGGGTACTTTCAGGCACACATTGGGTATGGCGCGGCCGGCGCCATCAAAGCGGCTGCTGTGCGGCTGCGCGGCGTAGGCCAGCGGCAGTGCGTGCGCGGCCTTCAGTGCGTCCCAGGTGCGTTTGGGGAAGTCGGCGGCTTCACGCTGCACGCTTTCCGGCAAACCTTCCATCGCCCGCAAGGCCTGCGCGTTCTGTTCGACCTGGGCCGCGTAAGGCTTCAACTGCGCGATGTAGGCGGCCAGTGCGTCCAGCGCGGCTGACTGGAAATCTTTCAGGTTGATGGCGCCCAGGTTGGTGGCTGCGGTGGCCGGGCGGCGGGGTTCCCACAGTACGCGCCGGTCGCGTTCGACCTGCGCGCGAAAACGTGCATCCAGCGATGCGTCTTGCCACCAGGCGGCGTCCACGGGGTAGACCATGGGCAGGTGCTTCAGGGCCTGCGCAAAGTCCAGGCTGTCGCTCAGGGTCCAGTCGGGCGCGTCGGCCACCAAGTCGATGTCTGAGCGCTGGCGGTGATCACCCCTGGCACGTGAGCCGAAAACCCACAGCCGTTGCAGGCCCGGCGTGCGTGCGCACAGGCTGCGTATGCCCGCCAGGCTGCTGGCCTCGATGCCGAACTCAGCGTGGACTGTGGGTTCCAGCACCGCGCTCATTCCGGTGCCCGTTCGCGCAGCGTCTGCAGCAGCACGTCCATGGCCTGCACACCGTCGTGGCGCACGAAGGGGGCCACTTCGATGGCCAGGTTCTCGTGGTGAGTGTGCGAGGTGAGATTGCGGAACTTGCGCATGTCGCCCCACAGCTTTTCCTGGGTGATCAAGCGGCGCTTGAAAGCTTCCGGGATGCACGAATAAGCGTCTTCATCCACGTCCACACTGCGGGCGCGCAACCAGCGGTAAATGGCTTTCCACGCCGTCTCGAACGTGAATTCAAAGCGCTGGATGATGGAGTCACGGATGAAGTCGTTCTCGGGTTGCGCCAGCACCTCGTGCAAGCGCGCCAAGGCTCGGCCAAAGTGGTCCAGCGCCAACTCGAAACGCTCGTCAGCCATCTCAACTCTCCCGGTACAGCGCAAACGGCAGCGGCGCGTACTTCACGCGGTAGTCTGCCAGTTGCTTGTTGCTCATGTACTTAGCGGGCGCGAATACCAAATGCGGCTTGCCGTCGCCCCGCGCTGCGGCCCAGTCTTGCAGGGCTTGTGCGCGGCTCAGCGTCAACGCGGCTTCTGGGCTTTTCAGGAAGGCCAGTTCGGGGCGGTAGATCAGCCACACGTGGGCGTCGGCCGCTTCGCCCAAATACCACTCGGGTGCATGCTGGGCTGACCTCGAAATGGGCGGCAATGCGCCGCCAGTGGCCGTGTAGAACAACCAGGCGCCCAGTGCGTCGAAGGCGGGCAGTTGTTCGCCTGACAGCAATTTCTCCAGGTCCACCGCATCGCCCAGCGTGCAGTAAGTGAATTCACCGCCCAGGCCTTCGGCGCGTTCGCTGATGCGGCGTTCGCCTTCCACGCGCAGCACGCCGTCTTCCAGCTTGGTGGTGATCTTGTCGAAGCGTTTCGTTGCGGCGCTGCCTTGGTCGGCCAGATCGCCTTCCGCAAAACCTTCGCGTGCCTTGATGGCTTCCACTTTCTTCAGCCAGTCGTCGGCACGCTTGAATTGCGTGAACGTGATCTTTTCTTCCAGCAGCGTTTCGCGTTGGGTGCCCACCCAGGCATAACCTTTGATAGCGCGGCGCACGCGCTCGGCGGTCAGCGTGTCGGCGTAGCTTTCGCCTTCGATGAGGATGAAGCGGCGGGTGCCCTGGTCTTTGGCGTTGGCTTTGAGGACGGCGTGGGCGGTGGTGCCGGAGCCGGCGAAGCTGTCGAGAATCAGTGCGTCGTTATTCGCACCAATTGCCAAAATTCTTTCGACCAATTTCGTTGGCTTCGGTGTGGCAAAGACATCTTCAGTTCCGAACAATTCTCTCAATTCCAATTTGGAGGTTCGGGAGCTGCCCACTTCTGAATTGTAGAAAATTGTCTCTGGAGGGCGACCTTTCTCTGCATCTGCATAGATACGAAAGTAGACGCTCCATCCTGCGTCCGTTTTCTTCCAATCGATTCGCGTCGATTCGGTGGTTGACTTCTCTTGGCCCCACCGCCAAGCGCCATCATTTCCGTTCCGTAGCTTGGGAAAGACTTCTGTGCCGTCTGGTGCGACTAACGGGTAGTAGAGATTGGGTCTGGCCTCGCGAGTTTCGCCTTGACCACCCATGGCTCTGAGTGGCTTTAGGTAGTAGCGCTTTCCATTTGCATCGGTCTTGTCGTAATGCTCAGCAGGTTCACCATCCTCTGTCAGTAGTCGCTTGAATATCACCTGCGCCGGATTTTTTGAATAGACCAGAACATGATCATGCCGAGTTGAAAAATAGTCCGCGTCCATCTTCGGACTGTCTGTCTTTTCCCAGATGGCTGACGCCAAGCAATTGCCGTCTCCGAAGATCTCATCCATCACCATCCGCGCCCGATGCACCTCGTTGTCATCCAGCGTCATCCAGATCGACCCGCGTTCGCTCAGCAATTCCCGCAGCAGCACCAAACGCGGCCACATCATGCACAGCCACTTGTCGTGCCGCAGCATGTCTTCACCGTCCACCGGGTTGGTGGACAACCACTCTTTCATGATCGGTGAATTCACCCCGTCGCTGTAGCACCAGCCTTCGTTGCCGGTGTTGTAAGGCGGGTCGATGAACACCAAGTCCACCTTGCCGGCATAACGCGGCAGCAGGCTCTTCAGCGCCTGCAGGTTGTCACCGTGCACCACCAGGTTGCCCGCCAAATCAGGCTGGCCGATGCCTTTGGCTGCGTCAGGCACCAAGGGCCGGTAGGGCACCGTCAAATGGTGGTTGTAGACGTACTCTTTGCCTTTGAAGACGATTTCAGGCATGGGCGGGCCAGGACAAGGTGGGGCCTAGATTCTCACGCAAGCATGTCGCCAGGGCGCATGCGCTACCGTGCTGGCATGAACACGCCCGCCTTGCCTTACGCGGCCCCTGCCGCCGTGCCCGTCCCGCCGTCCATCTTCACCCTGGCCTGGCGCCAGACCCGCCGCGACTTCCGCGCCGGTGAATTGCGTTTGCTGGTGGTGGCGGTGCTGCTGGCGGTGGCCGCGCTGACCGCCGTGGGTTTTTTCGCCGACCGCCTGAACGCCGGCCTGCAGCGCGACGCGCGGCAAATGCTGGGCGGCGACGCCGTGGTCAGCAGCGACCAGCCGGCGCCGGCCGAACTGCTGGCCCAGGCCGAGAAGCTGGGCCTTCTGACTTCGCAGAGCGCCGGCTTCCCCAGCATGGGCCGCGCGCCCGACGACAAGGGCGGCGCCTCCCGTTTGGTGGCTGTGAAGGCGGTGGGCACGGCCTACCCCTTGCGCGGCCAGATGCAGTTGCAAGACGCACCCGGCGGGCCGGTGCAGACCGTGGTGGCGGCGCCCAAGCCGGGCACGGTGTGGGTGGACGCGGCCTTGCTCGACGCCTTGCAGCTGAAGGTGGGTGACCCGCTGTTGCTGGGTGATGCCACGCTGAGCATCGCCAAGATCATCGCCATCGAGCCCGACCGCGGCACCGGCTTTTCCAGCTTCGCACCGCGCGTGATGCTGGCCGTGGCCGACCTGGAAGACACCGGTTTGATTCAACCCGCCAGCCGCGTCAGCTACCGCCTGGCGGTGGCCGCGCCGGCCCGTTTGAGCGGCAGCCAGGGCGACGCCCTGGTGCGCGAATTCGTCCGCTGGACCGAAGCCCGCGTCAAGGCCGAAGCCTTGCGCGGCCTGCGCGTGGAAAGCGTTGAAAGCGGTCGGCCCGAGATGAAGCAGACGCTGGACCGGGCCGAGAAATTCCTCAACCTGGTGGCGCTGCTGTCGGCCCTGTTGGCGGCCGTAGCGGTGGGCATCGCCGCGCGTGAATTTGCGTCGCGCCACCTTGATGACTGCGCCATGCTGCGCGTGCTGGGCCTGAGCCAGCGGCGCATCGCTGGCGCCTATGCGCTCGAATTTGGCTTCGTCGGCCTGCTGGCCAGCGGCCTGGGCGTGCTCATCGGCCTGGCCGTGCACTTCGTCTTCGTCAGCCTGCTGGCCGGCCTGGTGTCGGCCACGCTGCCCGCGCCGGGACCTTGGCCGGCGGTCTTCGGCATGGGCGTCGGCTTGACGCTGTTGTTGGGCTTCGGCCTGCCGCCGGTGCTGCAACTGGCCAGCGTGCCGCCGTTGCGCGTGATACGGCGTGACGTGGGCGGGCTGAAAGTCGCGTCCTTCGGCGTGCTGGCTGCCGGCATGTTGGGCTTTGCCGCGCTGCTGCTGGCCGTGTCGTCCGACCTCAAGCTGGGGGCCATTGCGGTGGGCGGCTTCGCGGCGGCGGCGGCGGTGTTCGCGGGCTTGTCGTGGGTGGCGGTGTGGGTGCTGAAACGCGCTGTGCCGGAAAGCCGCGCGCCGCGCTGGCTGGTGCTGGCCACGCGGCAAATTGCCGCGCGGCCGGCCTTCGCCGTGCTGCAGGTTTCAGCGCTGGCCGTAGGCCTGCTGGCGCTGATGCTGCTGGTGCTGCTGCGCACCGACCTGATTAGCAGCTGGCGCCAGGCCACGCCGCCTGACGCACCCAACCGTTTCGTCATCAATGTCCAGCCCGAACAGGCCGATGAATTTCGCGCCGCGCTGAAGCAGGCCGGCGTGCAGCGCTTTGATTGGTACCCGATGATCCGCGGCCGCCTGGTGGCCATCAACGGCAAGACCGTCAAGCCGACCGACTACGCCGGTGACGAGCGTGCCAGCCGCCTGGTGGACCGCGAATTCAACCTCAGCCACAGCGCCACCCTGCCGCAGCACAACAGCGTGCTCAGCGGGCGCTGGGTGGAAGACGAAGCGGGCGGCCTGAGCGTGGAAGACGGCATTGCCAAACAACTCCGCCTGAAGCTGGGCGACACGCTGCGTTTCGACATTGCCGGGCAGTTGAAAGAA
>JAYVBO010000614.1:0-5591 GCA_043750435.1 Betaproteobacteria bacterium
GCGTGAAATGGCCGGGCCATTGCCGAAACCTTCGAAGTGCGTGCCCAGGCCCAGCGCGTGGCCGAATTCATGGGAGACGATGTCCTGCGTCACGTCGCAGTGGCCGTTGCCCAGGTTGACCCAGGCCACAGTCTGGTTGCGCTCGCCGCTGATTGCGGTGGCGCTGACGAAATTGGGCAGCCCGGCGCCGGTGGCCACATTGGCGCAGTAGCTGGAGTAGTCGGTGGAGCCGCTGGGCACATAGCTGGTCAAGTAGCTGACCCGCAGGTAGCCGCCGCTGCTGGGCACGGTGTTGACCTCCAGCAGCGTCAACCCACCCGGCAGGTGTTGATTGACCGCCGCGATGGCGCCGCGCGCCTTGCTGGCCAGGTCGGTTTCGGTGCTGCCGTTCGGCGTCGGGATGTAGACGCTGACCACCGGCGCGGCGCCGCCTGTGCCCACCCAGCGGTTGGTGCCGGTGCCGACATTGCCCAGGCCATTGATGTTGGATGCCGCCACGAAGCTGAGCACCTGCGTGTCACTGACGCTGGCGTCGCTGCTGTTGCCACCACAGGCCACCAAAGTTGCCGCCAAGGTCACAGCCAAAAGGCCACGGGGGTAAGCACTGGAAATCTTCATGAATGCTGGATCGCTTGAATGCGGCGCTGTGCGCCAAGGGCCGAGATTCTAGCCAGCGCATTCCCGCCAACGTGGCGGTTGAAGGTCAGAACAAAAAGTACTTCTGCGCCATCGGCAGCACAGTGGCCGGCTCGCAACTCAGCAGCTGCCCGTCGGCCCGCACCTGGTAGGTCTGGGCATCGATCTGCATCTTCGGCAAATAGCAGTTCAGCACCATGTCGTGCTTCTTCACGCTGCGGCAGCCGTGCACCATGCTCAGCCGTTTCTTCAGGCCCAGTTCATCGCCGATGTCGTTGTCCATCGCGGCCCTGCTCATGAAGGTCAGCGAGGTGGCCTGCACCAGGCGGCCGTAGCTGCCGAACATCGGGCGGTAGTGCACCGGCTGCGGTGTCGGGATGCTGGCGTTGGCGTCGACCATCAGTGCGGCCGCAATGAAGCCGCCTTTCAGGATCAGGCTGGGCTTGACGCCGAAGAAGGCCGGGCGCCACAGCACCAAGTCGGCCCACTTGCCGACTTCGATGCTGCCCACGTCGTGCGAAATGCCGTTCGCTATCGCGGGGTTGATCGTGTACTTGGCGATGTAGCGCTTGACGCGGTTGTTGTCGTTGCGCTCACTGTCGCCGGGCAGCGCGCCGCGCTGGGCCTTCATCTTGTGCGCCGTCTGCCAGGTGCGGATGATGACTTCGCCTACACGGCCCATGGCCTGGCTGTCGCTGGACATCATGCTGATGGCGCCCAGGTCGTGCAGCACGTCTTCGGCGGCTATCGTCTCGCGGCGGATGCGGCTTTCGGCGAAGGCCAGGTCTTCGGCGATGGACGGGTCGAGGTGGTGGCAGACCATCAACATGTCCAGGTGTTCGTCCACCGTGTTCACGGTGTAGGGCATGGTCGGGTTGGTGCTGCTGGGCAGGAAGTTGGCCTCGCCGACCACGCGCAGGATGTCGGGCGCATGGCCGCCACCGGCGCCTTCGGTGTGGAAGGCGCACAGCGTGCGCCCGCCGGTGGCGGCCATGGTGTCTTCGACGAAGCCGCTCTCGTTCAGCGTGTCGCTGTGGATGCTGACTTGGGTATCGGTGGCGTCGGCCACGTCCAGGCAGTTGCTGATGGCGGCCGGCGTGGTGCCCCAGTCTTCGTGCAGCTTCAGGCCGATGGCGCCGGCGGCGATCTGCTGGCTGAGCGCGGCGGCCTGCGTGGCATTGCCCTTGCCCAAGAAGCCCAGGTTCATCGGGAAGGCCTCTGCGGCCTGCAACATGCGGTGGATGTTTTCGGGGCCGGGCGTGCAGGTGGTGGCGAAGGTGCCGGTGGCCGGGCCGGTGCCGCCGCCCAGCATGGTGGTCACGCCGCTCATCAGCGCTTCTTCGATCTGCTGCGGGCAGATGAAGTGGATGTGGCCGTCGATGCCGCCGGCGGTGACGATCATCCCTTCGCCGGCAATGATCTCGGTGCCCGGGCCGATGACGATGTCCACGCCCGGTTGCACGTCGGGGTTGCCGGCCTTGCCGATGGCGGCGATGCGGCAGCCTTTGAGCCCGATATCGGCCTTGACGATGCCCCAGGTGTCGATGATCAGCGCGTTGGTGATCACGCAGTCGGCCGCCTCGGCGTGGCCGGGGCCGTTGACGACCTGGCTCTGGCCCATGCCGTCGCGGATGGTCTTGCCGCCGCCGAATTTCACTTCTTCGCCATAGCCGCCAGCGCCCAGGGTCAGGTCCTGTTCGACCTCGACGATCAGGCCGGTGTCGGCCAGGCGCAGGCGGTCGCCCACGGTGGGGCCGAACATCTCGGCGTAGGCGCGTTTTCCGATCAGGGCCATCACAGCGCTCCGTTCACAAGGCCGCGAAAGCCCCACACCTGGCGCAGGCCGGCGTAGGCCACCAGTTCTACCGTTCGTTGCTGCCCCGGCTCGAAGCGCACAGCGGTGCCACTGGCGATGTTCAGGCGCATGCCTTGCGCGGCCGCGCGGTCGAAGCGCAGCGCGGCATTGGTTTCCGCGAAGTGGTAGTGCGAGCCCACCTGTATCGGCCGGTCGCCGGTGTTGGCCACCACCACCGTGACCGTGGCGCGGCCCGGGTTCAGCGTGTGCACGCCGTCGTCGATCAGCAGTTCGCCAGGAATCATGTCGGCTCCTTCACGCGATGGGTTGGTGCACCGTCACCAGCTTGGTGCCGTCGGGGAAAGTGGCTTCCACCTGAATTTCGCTGACGATTTCCGGCACGCCGTCCATCACCTCGTCGCGGCCCAGCACGGTCTTGCCGTCGCTCATCAACTGCGCCACGGTCTTGCCGTCGCGGGCGCCTTCCAGGATGTAGCAGCTGATGAAGGCGATGCTCTCGGGCACGTTGAGCCTCAAGCCGCGGGCCTTGCGCCGCTCGGCCAGCAGGCCGGCCGTGAAGAGCAGCAATTTGTCTTTTTCGCGGGGGGTCAGGTCCATGCTGAAGCCTATGCACAACGGGTGCCAGGATGCTAACTGCCGGCGCCGCTGTGGCGCGCTCCGTGCATCATCGGCCTGCACATGAGCGACTTGCCTGCCACCCCTTCCACCGCAGCCGCACCAGCGCCGCAGCAGCGCGTCATCAAGGTGCGGCGCGACTACAACGCCTGGGTGGCCAGCGAAAGCCTTGAGGACTACGCGCTGCGCTTCACGCCGCGCAGCTTCCGCAAGTGGAGCAGCTGGCGCGTCGCCAACACCGCCATCGGCGGCGCGGCCTCTTTCCTGGTGCTGGAAGCGGTGGGCGGCACGCTGCTGCTGCAGTACGGCTTCATTAACGCCTTCTGGGCGATTCTGGCCACGGCCCTGATCATCTTCGCGGCCGGACTGCCCATCAGCGTGTATGCCGCGCGGCACGGGCTGGACATGGACCTGCTGACCCGGGGTGCTGGCTTCGGCTACATCGGCAGCACCATCACCAGCCTGATCTACGCCAGCTTCACCTTCATCTTCTTCGCGCTGGAAGCGGCCATCATGGCCTACGCGCTGGAGCTGGCCTGGGGCATACCACCGACCTGGGGCTACCTGCTGTGCGCGCTGGTGGTCGTGCCGCTGGTCACCCACGGCGTCACCGCCATCAGCCAGTTGCAGGTCTGGACGCAGCCGCTGTGGCTGGCGCTGCTGGTGCTGCCCTACGCCTACGTTTTCCAGGCCCACCCGACGCTGGTTACCGACTTGCGCGCCTATGCGGGCGAAAACGGCAAAGGCGGTGCTTTCGACCCGCTGCTGTTCGGCAGCGCGCTGACGGTGGGCATCGCGCTGATCACGCAGATGGGCGAACAGGTGGACTACCTGCGCTTCATGCCCGAGAAGACACCCGCCACGCGCGGGCGCTGGTGGCTGGGCGTGCTGATCGGCGGGCCGGGCTGGGTGGTGCCGGGTGTGCTGAAGATGCTCGGCGGCATGCTGCTGGCGTATCTGGCGCTGAGCCTGGCCGTGCCGGCCGACCGCGCGGTGGACCCCAACCAGATGTACCTGGCGGCCTACGAACTGGTCTTCCCGCACTACACCTGGGCGGTGGCGGCCACGGCGCTGCTGGTCATCGTCAGCCAGTTGAAGATCAACGTGACGAATGCCTATGCCGGCAGTCTGGCCTGGTCGAACTTCTTCGCCCGCGTGACACACAGCCACCCGGGGCGCGTGGTGTGGGTGGTGTTCAACACGCTGATCGCGCTGATGCTGATGGAGCTGGAAGTCTTCAAGGCCATCGCCGGCGTGCTGGGCCTGTACAGCAACATCGCCATCAGCTGGATCATGGCCGTGGTGGCCGACCTGGTGATCAACAAGCCGATGGGCTGGTCGCCCAAGGGTATCGAGTTCAAGCGCGCGCATCTCTACGACATCAACCCGGTCGGCGTGGGCGCGATGGGCGCGGCTTCGGTGCTGTCCATCGTCGCCTACCTGGGCGTGTTCGGCGCCATGGCGCAGGCCTTCTCGGCCGTCATCGCCATGGCGGTGGCCCTGGTCACCTCGCCGCTCATCGCCTGGATTACCAAGGGCCGTTACTACATCGCGCGAACCTCCGATGACGGCGCCTACCTGGGCGCCAGCAGCGGCCTGCTGAAGCTGCGCCGCTGCGTGATTTGCGAGCGCGACTACGAAGGCGAGGACATGGCGCAGTGCCCGGCCTACGGCGGGCCCATTTGCAGCTTGTGTTGCAGCCTCGATGCCCGCTGCCACGACCTGTGCAAGCCTGAACCGGCGCGCGCGCCCTGGCAACTGACCGCCCTGCTGCGCCGGCTGACGCCGCGCGCCTGGTGGCCGCAGCTGGAAACCGGCCTGGGCCGCTACCTGCTGCTGATGGCGGTGGTGGCGCCTGCGCTGGCCGGCCTGCTGGCCGTGCTTTATCAGGCCGAACTGCGCCAACTGGGCGAAGCCGGCGAGGCCCTCAGGCCCGCGCTGCGTGCCAGCTTCATCAAGGCCTGGTGCGGGCTGTTGCTGATGGCCGGCGTCATCGGCTGGTGGCTGGTGCTGACCCAGATCAGCCGCCGCGTGGCGCAGGAAGAAAGCAACCGCCAGACCGAAGCGCTGGTGCGCGAGATCGACGCCCACCACCGCACCGACGAACAACTGCAGCGCGCCAAGCTGGCGGCCGACGCCGCCAAGCACGCCGCCGACGCGGCCAACCAGGCCAAGACGCGCTACATCAGCGCGGTCAGCCACGAACTGCGCACGCCGCTGAACAGCATCCTGGGCTATGCGCAGCTGCTTGACGAAGACCCCACGCTGCCGGTGCACCGCAAACAGGCGGTGGGGGTCATCCGGCGCGGTGGCGAACACCTGCTGAGCCTGATCGAGGGCACGCTGGACATCGCGCGCATCGAAGGCGGCAAGCTGGCCCTGGAACCCAAACCGATGCGCCTGCACGAGGCGCTGCGCCAGATCGTGCAGATGTTCGAACTGCAGGCGCACAGCAAGGGCCTGCACTTCGAACACGACATTGAAGGCGCGCCGGCGCTGGTCAGGGCCGACGAGCGGCGGCTGA
>JAYVBO010000615.1:0-5589 GCA_043750435.1 Betaproteobacteria bacterium
TCAAGTTGGCGCCCATTTCCGGCTACGCGCCGGGCCTGGATGCCATCAAGTTTCTGGTGCTGCCCATAGGCCTTTCCCTGCTGGCGCGCTTGGGTGGCGAGGCGCGCCTGTACCGCGCCATGTTCCTGGAAGAAATCGGCAAGGACTATGTGCGCACGGCCCGCGCCAAGGGCCTGTCAGAAGGCGCGGTGCTGTATCGCCACGTGCTGCGCAATGCCTTGATTCCCATCGTCACTAGCGCCGGCAGCTATCTGCCCTACGTCTTCCTCGGCAGCCTGGTCTTCGAAAGCTTCTTTGGCCTGCCCGGCCTGGGTGCTTACGTGATTGAGGCCATCAGCCGGCAAGACTTCGCCATCGTGCGCACTATGGTTTTCGTCGGCAGCCTGCTTTACATCGCCACCTATGTGCTCATCGACATCGTCTACACCTGGGTCGACCCCCGGGTTCGTTTGACCTGACCCGCCTGAGCTGACCATGCCGAAATTTGTGATGCTCTGGACTGACGTGGCCATCTGGCTGCTGATCGCCGCCCTGGTCGCTTACACCGTCAGCGTGCTGCGCAAGCCGCTGTTGGCCGCCAACTGGGCCAAGGTCTTCCGTGACGCACCGGCCCTGGCTTCTTCGCTGGTGCTGGTGCTGTGCCTGCTGGTCACCCTGCTGGACAGCGTGCACTACCGGCCGCGCCTGCCGCCTTCCACCACCGCCACGGGCGCCGCCAACGCCGCACCGGCCTACGAATCGCGCACGCGTTCGCTGCTGGATGCGGCCATGTGGGACTTGATTCAATCGCGTGAATCGACTTACTCGCGGCCCTTGTCCTACCTGGGCTTCACCAAGGAATCGTTGATCGTGAATGGTGAGGTGCAGCGTGTGGCGCCGCGCCTGCAATTCGGCGGCAAGCACCTTACCGATCCGGAAACGCAATGGGCCGGCGACGTGGCCGCCAAGGCCGGCAAGGGCGTGCTGCTGGGCGCGCTGGCGGCCCTGATGTTCAGTGGCGCGCTGTTGTTGTGGCTGGCGCGGGCCCAACGCCTGCCGCTGGCCCAGGTGTGGGCGCAGATCCGCGCGCGGGCCACGCCCGTGCCCTGGCATGTGGCGCTGGCCACCTTGTGGCTGCTGTGCCTGCTGGTCGGCGCGGCTGCCAGTTTGTCCGGCCCTTACCACCTGCTGGGCACTGACCTGACCGGCAACGACGTGCTCTTCCAGTCGCTGAAAAGCATACGCACGGCTTTCGTCATCGGTACCTTGGCCACGGTGGCCACACTGCCGCTGGCCGTCACCCTGGGCCTGCTGGCCGGCTACTTCAAGGGCTGGGTGGACGAGCTCATCCAGTACCTCTACACGGTGTTGTCGTCGGTGCCCAATGTGCTGCTGATTGCCGCCTGCGTGCTGATGGTGCAGGTCTTTCTGGACAAGAACCCCGACCTCTTCGAGACCGGCGCCGAACGCGCCGATCTGAAGCTGTTCCTGCTGTGCGTGGTGCTGGGCGTGACCGGCTGGGCTGGCTTGTGCCGGCTGCTGCGCGGCGAAACCATGAAGCTGCGCGAACTGGATTACGTGCAGGCCGCTGACGCTTTCGGCGTCAGCCACGCGCGCATCCTGGCGCGCCACATCTTCCCCAACGTGGCCCACCTGATGCTCATCGTCACGGTGCTGGAATTTTCGTCACTGATCCTTTATGAAGCCGTGCTCAGCTATGTCGGCGTTGGCGTCGACCCGTCGATGAACAGCTTCGGCGGCATGATCAACCTGGCGCGCAAGGAAATGAGCCGCGACCCGGTGGTCTGGTGGTCCTTCGCCGCGGCCTTCGGCTTTATGGTGACGCTGGTGCTGGCCGCCAACCTGTTCGCCGACGGCGTGCGCGATGCTTTCGACCCGCGTGCGCGTGCCTTCAAGCGCCGCCGTGCGGCGCGCAGCCCGAAGGCGGCCTGAGCATGCTGAACATCGACAATTTGCAGGTTGAACTGGACGCCGAAGCCGGCATCGTGCGGGCCATCGACGGCCTGCGCCTGAGCATCGAGCGCAGCGAGACCTTTGCACTGGTGGGTGAGTCCGGCTGCGGCAAGAGCATGACCGCGCTGGCCCTGATGCGCCTGCTGCCCGAAAGCGGCGAAGTTACCGCCGGCGACATCAGCATCGGCCAAGGCGCTGACCGCGTCGACGTGCTGGGACTGCCCGAATCGCAAATGCGTGCGGTGCGCGGCGGCCGCATCGGCATGATCTTCCAGGAGCCGTCGACCAGCCTGAACCCGGTGATGAAGGTCGGCCAGCAGATCATTGAAGCCATCGAAGCGCACACGCCGCTGCGCGGTGTCGATGCGCGTGCCAAGGCCATCCAGTGGCTGCGCCGCGTCGGCATTCCGGAACCCGAGCGGCGCATCGACGACTACCCCTTCCGCATGAGCGGCGGCCAGAAGCAACGGGTGATGATTGCCATCGCGCTGGCCGCCGAGCCCGATTTCCTGGTGGCCGACGAGCCCACCACGGCGCTGGACGTGACCATACAGGCGCAGATCCTCGATCTGCTGAAAGACCTGCAGCGCGAACACCGCATGGGCATGCTGCTGATCACCCACGACCTGGCCGTGGTCTCGGGCATGGCCCACCGCGTGGCGCTGATGTATGCCGGCCAGATCATCGAAGTGGCGCCGGCCGCCGAATTCTTCGCGGCACCCAAGCACCCGTATGCGCGCGCCCTGTTGCGCGCGCTGCCGGGTGGCGGCAACCGCAATGCACCGCTGGAAGCCATACCCGGCACGGTGCCGCCGCTGAGCACGCGCTTCCAGGGTTGCCGCTTTGCGCCGCGTTGCGCCCAGGTGATGCCGCATTGCGCCAGCACCGTACCCGAACTCAGCGAAGTGGCCGCGCGGCATGAGGTGCGCTGCCTGCTCTACACGCCCGACGGCGTGGCTATTTCGGCGGCCCGGGCGCACGTTCCAGCTGCGGTGCCGGCCGTGGCTGCGGCCGCGCTGGCCCCGGCAGTGGCTAGCGCACCACGCACATCCGATGCCGCCGGGCCTCTGCTGGACGTGCAGAACTTGCGCGTGCGCTTCCCCATACGCGGGGGTTTGCTGCAACGCACCCTGGGCTTTTTCGACGCCGTGGGCGGCGTGTCCTTCCAGATCGGCCGCGGCGAAACCCTGGCGTTGGTCGGCGAATCGGGCTGTGGCAAGACCACCACCGGCAAAGCCATCGTGCAACTGCTGGGTCGAGTGGCCACCATCGAAGGCCGCGCCTTGCTCGAAGGCCGCGACCTCTTCGAAATGGGCGCCAGCGAACTGCTGGCCGCCCGTCGGCAGGTGCAGATCATTTTCCAGGACCCCTACGCCTCGCTGAACCCGCGCATGCGGGTGGCCGAGATCCTGGACGAAGGCCTGGCCGCTTTGCAGCCCGACCTGTCGGCAGCCGACCGGCTGGACCGCATCCAGCGCCTGACAGACCAGGTCGGCCTGCGCCGTGACGTGCTGGGCCGCTACCCGCATGAGTTTTCGGGCGGCCAGCGCCAACGCATCGCCATTGCCCGCGCGCTGGCGGTTGAGCCGCGTTTGATCGTCTGCGACGAACCGACTTCGGCGCTGGACGTGTCGGTGCAGGCGCAAATCCTGAACCTGCTGCGCGACCTGCAGCGTGAGCTGGGCGTGTCATTTTTATTCATCACGCACAACATCGGCGTCGTCGAATACATCGCCGACCGGGTGGCCGTGATGCGCGCCGGCCGCATCGAAGAGCAGGGCGTTTGCGCCGACATCCTGAACCGGCCGGCTACCGACTACACCCGGACTTTGCTGGCCGCCGTCCCCCGGCTCTGAGCCGCGCTGGCGCCGCCACGGCGCCAGCGTCACGCAATGTTGCACGGTACCAACGTGCAACCTCATCCTTTTCCCGCAGTCCTGCCTGCGAGTGCATTGTCGATGTTGCTTTAGAAAAGCCTATTAAGTTGTTGATTTTAAGATAGAAACGCCTGTTTTTTCTTCTAAAGACATGGCATTTCGAACGACCGATAGCCATCTAGGCAAACGTGATGACGCGAGGGTAAAGAAGCGTTGCCATGACAATCCAGTTACACGTCGCCTACGCGGGACGGTTGGCCGTTTTCGGCCGGCCCGCTGCCCTTGCGGCGGGTGAATTGACCACGTAAACCTTCCTCTCAGGAGTCCGATTCACATGTTCAAAAAATCCAAAGTCTGCTCTGGCGTCCTCGTCGCGCTGGGTGGTGCTCTGCTGGTCGGCGCTGCGCCGTCCTGGGCCCAATCCGCTGAGCGCATCGAAGTCACCGGTTCGCGCATCAAGTCGGTGGGCAATACCTCCAGCAGCCCGATCAGCTCGGTTGGCAAAGCCGACATCGACACGACCCAGCCGGTGGCGGTTGAAGAACTGGTGCGCGGCCTGGCGGCTTCGTATCCCGCCATTGGCCCGGGCGTCAACAACGGCTCCAACGGCACAGCGCAGATTGACCTGCGCGGCCTGGGCGCCAACCGCACCTTGGTCCTGTTCAACGGCAAGCGCTTTGTGCCGACGCGCCTGGACGGTGTCGTCGACACCAACAACGTGCCGGTTTCCCTGCTTGAACGTGTCGACATCGTGACTGGCGGTGCTTCGGCGGTGTACGGCGCTGACGCCATTTCCGGCGTCGTCAACTTCGTTACCAAGCGAAATTTCACGGGCGTTGAAGCCTCCACGCTGTACAGCGTGTCGCAGAAGAACGATGCCAGGCGCTACAAGAACGACCTGACCCTGGGTGCCAACCTGGCTGACGGTCGCGGTAACGTGGCCCTGCACATCGGCACCACCCGCACCCAGCCGCTGCGCTTGGCTGACCGGGACTACTCAGGCACCGTGATCAGCTCCGCCACCGGCAACCCTGGCGGCTTCTCTGGAACTTCGGCTCCTGGCGTCTTTTCGGGTATGCCAGCACCCATCAACGGATCGCGTGTCATCGACGCCACCACCGGCCTGTTCCGGTCCGCCGTCACCTCTGGCCCGCCGGATGGCTACAACACCAACCCGCTGAACTACTTTGAGACGCCACAGGACCGCACGCAGGCCACGGCGCTGGGCCGCTTCTCCATCAACGAGTATGCCGAGGCCTACGCCGAAGTCTTCTACACGCGCAGCAACGTCACACTCAACCTGGCGCCTTCGGGCAGCTTCGGTGCGTCGCTGGCCATTCCTATCGGCAACCCCTACATCACCCCTGCCGTTCGGCAGCAACTGTGCAGCGCCTACGGCATCTCGGCCGCGAACTGCGTGGCAGGTAGCACCACGGAATTCCAGGCCAACGTGTCGCGACGCTTTGTCGAGGCCGGCCCGCGCATCTACCGCTATGACAACACGGTCATGCAGTACACGGCAGGTGTGCGCGGAGCGATCCCCTACCTGGACGCGTGGAGCTACGACGGCTACTACCAGTCCGGGCAATCGGACCAGGTTCTCACCACGGGCAATGGTTTCGGCTTCACCAAGCTGCAGAACGCCGTGCGGGCGGTCAACCCCACCACCTGTATCGGCGGCCAGACCGGCTGCGTCCCGATCAACCTGTTCGGCGGCCCCGGGACGATCTCGCAGGCGATGCTGGACTACATCAGCATC